>CAYTEX010000101.1:0-4767 GCA_964437015.1 uncultured Clostridium sp.
CATTAAAATTGCATTACCACCATTTGAACAAGAATGTTCTTCTACAGCTTCTTGTAAATATTTTTCCACAATACGTTGAATATTTACGTCTAAAGTAAGAGTTAAATTATAACCATTTTCTGCTGGTATAAAAGATTGCTCTGAATTTGGTATTTCACTTTGAGAAGCATCTATGGATGTGGTAATATTACCAGAAACACCCTTTAAAACAGAATCATATGAGTATTCGATACCAGCTTGACCTTGATTATCAGTACCACAAGAGCCAATTACTTGAGAAGCAAGAGTTCCATATGGATAGTATCTTTTAGAATCTTCATCAATATTTATTCCAGTTGTAATTTTATTTTCCTTCATCCAGTTTTTTAACTTATTTATTTTGTCTTCTTCAACTTTTTTTATAATAGTTACAGAAGATGAAGTTGAATTTACTTTTGAAAGTGTTTCATCATAGTCTAAATCAAATATTTCTGATAAGCCTTTAGCTACTTTTTCTTTAAGTACAGGTGTGTCTTCATCTTTTTTTGCTTTTATTTTAGGGGGATTAATAGATACTGTATCAACAGCTTCAGATATAGCCAATGAGGCACCTGTTGAGTCATATATATTTCCTCTTTTACTACTTATTACTTCTGATGTTGTATGAGTTTTTGTTGCAAGAGAAGCGAGATAAGGACCATCTATTATTTGTAAATAAAATAGCCTAAATAAAAGAAGTAAAAGTAGAAAAAATGACAATAGTAAGGCTTGTTTAAGTTTTGTTTTAGGAACAATATTTTGAACATTTAAGATATTATTGGATGTAGATTTTTTTTTCTGTACTTTTTTGTTTTTCATATAATCTCCATTCTTTTGAAAATATATATTATTTTATAGTAACTTAAGATAAAAATCAATAAGTTTTATTAAATTTAGGAGGAAAAGAATGTTATCTAAAGTTAATACAATGTCACTAGAAGGAATAAATGGATATTTAGTAGAAATTCAATGTGATGTATCTGGAGGGCTTCCATGTTTTGAAATTGTTGGTTTACCAGACATTAGAGTAAAGGAGGCAAAGGAAAGAGTAAAAACAGCAATAAAAAATTGTGGAGTGGAATTTCCAAGCAGAAAAATTTTAGTAAATTTAGCACCAGCAGATAAAAAGAAGGAAGGAACTTTTTTTGATTTACCAATTGCAGTAGGGATTTTAATTGCAACAGAAGAAATCAAAAATTCAGATAATATAAAAGAAACATGCTTTTTAGGTGAGCTCTCATTAGATGGAAAGATAAACAAAGTTAATGGAGTTTTACCAATGTGTATAGAAGCTTTAAATCTTGGAATTAAGAGAGTGGTTATTCCTACAGAAAATTGTAAAGAAGCACAGGTAATTAAAAATTTAGAAATTATACCTGTTAAAAATTTAAAAGAAGTAATTGGTTACTTAAAAGGGGAAGATGAAATAAAAAAAGTTATTGGAGATAATAAATTTCTTATAGAAAATTGCAATGCTAGTAATTTGGATTTTTCAGATGTAAAAGGACAAGAAACTGCAAAAAGAGCTTTAGAAATAGCAGCAAGTGGTTCGCATAATTGCATTTTAATTCGGCAGTCCAGGATCTGGAAAAACAATGCTTTCTGAAAGGCTAACAACAATTTTGCCAGATTTAACTTTTAATGAAGCTTTAGAAATTACTAAAATTCACAGTATTGCAGGGGAACTGGATAATCAAAAGGGATTAATTACAGTAAGGCCCTTTAGAAGACCACATCATACAAGTTCACCTGTATCAATTATTGGTGGAGGGAGAATTCCTAAACCAGGGGAAATAAGTTTGGCACATTATGGAGTATTGTTTTTAGATGAGATACCTGAGTTTAAAAAGAATACTTTAGAAGTTTTAAGAGGACCGTTAGAGGATGGAGAGGTTACTATAAGTAGAGTAAATTCAACTTTAACATATCCATCAAATTTTGTTCTTATTGCAAGTATGAACCCCTGTCCATGTGGATATTTTGGAACAGATGACAAGAAATGTCATTGTTCTGAGCAAATGATTTCTCGATATGTAGGACAAATTAGTGGACCTCTCTTAGATAGAATTGACTTACACATTGAGGTAAAGCCTGTTGAATATAAAAAAATTAGTTCAGATGAACAATGTGAAACTTCAGCACAAATAAAAAGTAGAGTAAATAAAGCAAGAAAAATTCAGCTAGAAAGATATAAAAAATTAAAGATATATTCAAATAGTGAATTAACTCCTGCATTGATAAATAAATATTGTAAATTAGATACAAATAGTAAAGAATTACTAAGGAAAGCTTTTGAAAAATTAGGTTTAAGTGGTAGGGCTTATGGGAGAATTTTGAAAGTTGCAAGAACAATTGCAGATTTGGATGATTCTGAAAATATAAAACAAACTCATATTGCAGAAGCAATACAATACAGAAGTTTAGACAGAAGATTTGGAGTGAGATAGTGAGAAAAATAGAATTAGAGGATAGCACCTATCCTAAAAGATTAAAAGAAGCTAAGGGTGCCCCAAATATTTTATATATAAATGGAAATATAGAGGACATAAATTCGCCGTGTTTAGCAGTAGTAGGATCAAGAAATTGTACTGAATATGGAGAAAAATGGTGCAAATTTTTTGTAAAAGAATTAGTAAAACATGGAATTACAATTGTAAGTGGTATGGCAATTGGTATTGATAGTATAGCACATAAAACAGCATTAAAATATGGGGGAAAAACAATTGCTGTTTTGCCATGTGGATTTGATAATATTTTTCCAAAAGAAAACGTTGACTTATATAATAAAATTTTAAATAATAATGGAACAATCATTACAGAATATGAGCCAAAGTGTAAAGCTGAATATCAGAGATTTTTAAGAAGGAATAGAATTGTTAGTGGATTATCTATGGGAGTTTTAGTTGTAGAAGCAGCATATAGAAGCGGAACAAGTGTTACAGCACGATTTGCAAAGCTTCAAAAAAGAGATGTGTTTTGTATTCCTCGGAAATTTAGAGAATTCCAAAAGTGTAGGTACTAATAATTTAATAAAAGAATTTGCTGAAATTGTGACATCACCAGATGATATTTTAATGAAATATGGAATTATAGAAAAGACTGATGAAACAGTTAATATAGAAGTAAACATTAATGATGAAGGCAATATACCAAAAGAGTATATAGATGTTTATAGAGTTATAACAAAAGAACCTATAGAAATAAATCAAATTTTAAAAATAATAAAAATTAATTTAAAGGATTTGATGATAAAACTAACAATGTTAGAATTAAGTGGAAAAATAAAGAAAATTGCAGGCAATAGATATGTAAGAGGAGATGATTAAAAATATATACTAATAGACTAGAATTAGGAAAAGCAGGAGAAGAAATAAGTTGTATTTATCTAGAACAAATTGGATATAGAATCATTGAAAGAAATTTTAATTGTAGACAAGGTGAGATTGATATTATTGCTAAAGATAAAGACGAATATGTTTTTATTGAAGTAAAAACAAGAAGTAATATTAAATTTGGTAGACCAAAAGAAGCAGTAAATGAACACAAGCAAAAGCATATTTACAAAAGTACAAAATTTTATTTGTATTTGCATAAGCTGAACAATGCTTTTATTAGATTTGATGTAATTGAAATATATTTTATTAATGAGAGATATAAATTGAAACATTTAAAACAGGTTGAAATTAAAGGGTAGATAAAATCTTAAAAATATAGTATAATGTTTAAAGGTGATTTTATGGAAATTTTAGAAGAAACTAAATTTATAATGAATAAGTATAAGGTAAAAGCAAACAAAAACTTAGGACAAAACTTTTTAATTGATGATCAAGTTATAAAAGATATAGTTGATGGAGCAGAAATTAAAAGTGATGATTTGGTTATAGAAATAGGACCTGGACTAGGAACACTAACGGTGCACTTATTAGAAAAGGCAAAAAAAGTAATTTGTATAGAGCTAGATAAAAAAATGATAAAAATTCTAAATGATAGGTTTATTGCATATAATAATATAGAATTAATTAATGCTGATGTTTTAAAATTAGATTTAAATGAAATTATAGGGCAGGAAAAACAAAATAACAATATAAAAAATGTCAAAATTGTTGCAAATCTACCATATTATATAACTACACCAATAATAATGAAATTACTAGAAAGTAAATTAGATGTAGAAAGTATTACTGTGATGATTCAAAAGGAAGTTGCAGAAAGGCTTATAGAAATTCCAGGTGGAAAAAATACAGGAGCAATAACATATACCATATATTACTATTGTGAAGGTAAAAAAATTCGTGAAGTAGATAGTACATCATTTATACCTATGCCAGAAGTTACCTCGGAAGTAATTAGTTTGAAATTAAGAAAAGAGCCTTATGTTAAGGTTACAAGTGAGAAAGTTTTTTTTAACATTATTAAAATTAGCTTTATGCAAAGAAGAAAAAATCTGTTAAATGATCTGGTAAAATAAGGAGTGTTTAAAGACAAGGAAGAAGGAATAGATTTCTTGAAAAAAGCTAACTTGTCAGAAAATATAAGAGCAGAAAATCTAAAAATAGAAGATTTTGCATTATTATGTAATTTATTTTGCCAAAAGTATTTCCAAAACCCTAAAAATGTGATATAATATTAAAGACAAAAAATAGGGAGGAGCTTATGAATCAAATTCTTGTTACAGAAAAAATATATGTAACTCCAGAATTAAAAAGAAAAAAGAAGATTTATAAATTTAATTTTATTATTTCTGTTATA
>CAYTEX010000102.1:0-4765 GCA_964437015.1 uncultured Clostridium sp.
TAACTCAATTACTTTCAATGCGCTTTTTTCGTAAATTAATATATTTTATCCTATATAAAAAATACGACTTGCAGAAAACTGTAACCAATATGTAACGGGAAAACATAATAAAATATTTACAATGGAAAAAGTGGAGTTTAGAAATATGAAAAATAGTCTAAAAGATTTTTATTATGAAAGAGAATTAATAATAAAAAAAATAGCTAAAATTAGCTTAATTGTAATTTTTATAGTAGCTATAATTACATTAGTTGTTTTATATATTGTAAGACAGGATTTTAGAAGATGGGTGGATATTACAATATTAAGGAAAGATATTACTACTTCTGATATAGCAAGTATTGATTTGACAGCAAATAAAAACAATCAAATATATTGCTATGGAAAAAACATTTGCATTTTAAATGATAAAAATTTAAAAATATATAATCCTTCTGGAGAAGAGGAGACTGATATTTCTGTTGATATAAATACAGCTGTATTTGATTCAAATGGAAAGTATTTGGCTATTGCAGAAAAAAATGGACAAAATCTGTGTACTATATTTGATAAAACTTTTTTATGGAAACAACAGGTTGACGGAGAAATATTACATATTTCAATAAATAAAAATGGATATGTTGCAGTTGTTACAACAGATACAACATATAAGTCAATTATAACTTTATATGATCAAAACGGAAAAAGCGTATTAAGAAACTATTTATCTTCTTCAAGAGTTGTTGATGTATCAATTTCAAATGACAACAAATATGTTGCATTTGCTGAACTTGATACAATGGTAGCTTTAATACAGTCAAATATTAAGATAATTTCTGTTGATAAGGCATTGGAAAATGCTGAAGAGGCTATTGTATATACATATAACGCAGATACTTCAGAAATGATAGTAAATATCAATTATCAAGATAAGGGAGTATTAGCATGCCATTTGGATGATTCTATAAAAGTAATTAATAGTGATAACATTGAAGAAAAATTAAAGATTGATAAAAATTGTACATTTTCATCATGTGATCTAAATAACAGTTTTGCATATATAAATGAACAAAACTCAGGAATATTTAACTCAAAATCTGTTTTGAATATAACAAATACACTAAATGGTCAAAACAAAATATATAACTTAAGTGAAGTAATAAAAGAAATGTATGCATATAACAATATTATTGGGGTCAATGTTGGAGCAGAAATTTATTTTATAAATACAAATGGTATGTTAATAAAAAAATACACATCAAAACAGGAAATTGCTAATGTTATACTATCAGATGAATTAGGAATTATAATTTATAAAGACAAAATAGAGATTATAGAGTTTTAATGGGGGAAGTTGCAATTGTAATAGTTTCAGATGTTATTTTATGTTATATTGTTATTTTAAATGTTTTCATAGGATATAAAAAAGGATTAATAAAAGTTGCATTTAATATTTTTGCTTTTTTTATTGCAATTATTGCAACACTTATTCTGTTTAAGCCAATTTCGAATTTGATAATAAATAATACTCAAATAGATGACAAAATTAAAGAGACTATAGTTACTAAAGCTAGTAGAAACCAAGAGCAAAACGAATCTAAGAAAAATAAAGGATTTGTTCAAGAATACATAGAGAATGAAATAAAAAATAAAGCTGAAGAAGTTAAAAATACTACAATAGAAGCTATTGCAGGAACAATTTCTATAAGAGCCGTAGAAATATTAACATGGATACTGCTATTTATTGTAATTAGAATTGCTCTTATATTATTAAAATTTTTATCAGAGACAATTTCAGAAATTCCTATAATAAAACAATTTAATGAAATAGGTGGAATTATTTATGGAATAATAAAATCAGCAGTTATAATAATTTTTGTATTAACTATAATTTTTATAATTAGCTCTATTAATGGAAATGGAAAGGTAAATGATGCAATAGAAGAATCATATGTTACTAAGTTTTTGTACAATAATAATATAGTTGTAAACTATTGCCTTTTAGATAAAAATTTGCTATAATTATAAACATAGTTTTAAATTGGAAAGAGTGAAGTAATAATCAAATGAGTAAAAAAGAAAGAAAGAAAAAAACGAAGAAGAAGAAACATATAATATTAAAATTTTTATTATTTATTTTAACAGTGATGGTACTGTTTATAGGTGGATTTGTTGGATATAGCACATATAAAAATGGATGGGGAGTTAAAGGAATTATTCAAACTGCAATGGGGCAAGATGAAAAAAAACTAGCTAATTTAGAACCATTTACAGTATTGATAATGGGAGTAAGTGAAGATATATCTGTTAGATTAACAGACACAATTATGGTTGCATCATACAATCCTAAAACCCAAAAAGCAACATTACTGTCTATTCCAAGAGACACTTTTGTAGGTACAAATAAGAATAAAGCAACATCTTATGATAAAATTAATGCGCTTTATCAGACAACGACAAAATATAGTAATTCAAGTCCTGAAAAGACCCTAGCTGCTGTAAATAAAATTACAGGGCTAAATATAACCTATTATGTTGTTGTAAGTAATAATGCTTTAGTACAACTTGTTGATGCTATAGGCGGAGTAGAATTTGATGTACCAATTGATATGGATTATGATGATAGTTCACAAGATTTATATATACATCTAGAAAAAGGATATCAGAAGCTAAATGGAGAGCAAGCGGAATGGCTTGTTAGATTTAGACATAACAACAATGGAACATCTTATCCTTCTTCTTATGGAAACAATGACCTAGGAAGAATGAAAACTCAAAGAGAATTCTTAAAAGTTGTTGCTAAGCAGTTAATTCAATTAAAAAATATAACAAAATTAGGAACTTTTATAGATATATTTAAAGAAAATGTTCAAACTAATATAACAAATTGGTCATTAATGAAAGACTATATTCCATATATGGTAGATTTTAACACAGAAAATATACAGACTGAAACATTACCTGGAAATCCAGCATCTTTTGGTCCATATAATCTAGCTTATTTTGTGCATAATGAAAAGCAGACAAAAGAACTTGTTGAGCAACTATTTAATGAACAAAATCAAGTTGATGAAGAAATTTCTGAAGAAAGTGAATTAGAAAATAATAATACTGCTAGCCAGACAACTGAAGTAGCAGAAAATTTATCAAACTCAAATAATTCTAAAATAAAAATAGAATTACTTGATGGCTCAGGAAATACAGAATCATTTACAAAAGCAAAAAAGGCTCTTGAAAAAGCAGGATATACAGTTGATATAACAGGCACAACAACTTCAACAAGTAAAACAACAATAATAAATAAGACTTCATTGCCAAGTGATACATTGTCTAAATTAAAAGATTTACTTGGAATAGGAAATATTTCAAACAGTAATTCTAGTACAAATAAAGTAGATATTACAATAATTATTGGAAAAGACTATAAATAAAAATTAAGAGGTCAGGTTTCCTGACCTCCAAATTCTTATGAATTTAAATTCTAATAATCTGATTTATATTTTAGTTTTCTTTTTTTGTTTTTCTTAGTCTTAGATTTTATATTTAAAAGCAATATTAAAAATATTAAAACAGATAAAGCTATTACAAATAATTTTATAAAAAGTAAATCCTTTTCAACAGTTGTTTCGGCAACTAAATCTTGAGAATATTCAATTCCATTAATATTATATGTTACAATTCCAAGCTTTTCATTTTGTGTAATTGGTGCTACTATATTATCATTAAGTGTTATTTGGGGTTTTGGAATTTCTTCATTTAAATTTATTAAAGCTGTTATATCATTTTCTACTATTAAATTTAGATTTTTTGTTTCTTTAGTTCCGTTGGGAACTTCAATAGTTTGAATTATCTCATTTTTATTTACAATGTTTTTCTTTGAAAAAGTGCTATAAGTATAATTATATAAAGTTTTTGAATCTATAAATCGTGATGAATCTGAGCTCCCTATATTTGCAGCTCCTAAAACCACACAAATTACTTCTATACCATCTTGTTTAAAAGATGAAACTAAGCAGTTTCCAGCTTCTTTAGTATATCCTGTTTTTATTCCAATACAATTTTCTATATAAAATTGTGAACTAGAGTTAAGTAGTGAATTTGTATTTGAATAAACTCTTGTTGAGGATTTATTTGTACCGTTAATTGTACATTTAGGCATAGAAACAATATTTCTAAAAGTTTCATTTTTCATACAATAATTAGCAATTAAACACAAATCATATGCAGTGGTATAATGGTTTTCATCATGAATTCCACTTGGATTTGTAAAATTGGAATTTTGACATCCAATTTCTTTTGCTTTTTCATTCATAAGATTAGCAAAATTTTGGGTAGAACCTGAACAGTGTTCAGCTAAAATATATCCAGCTTCATTTGCAGAGTGAACTAGAAAAACCGTAAGTAGATCTTTAACAGACATTTCTTCGCCAGCAGAGATATTTGCTGAAGAATAGCCAGATGGAACAAGAGATATTGCAGAATTGGAAGCGGTAATCACTTCATTTAAATTGCATTTTTCTATTGCTATTATTGCTGTAAGTATTTTTGTAGTACTTGCAGGATACATTTTTTTATCTATATTTTTTTTATAGAGGATTTGTTTGGTTTGGGTATCCATTACAATAGCAGCTTCTGAATACAAGTTTAAATCATTTTCAGCACCATAGATACAAAGTGAGAAGTTTATTACTATAAAAAATAGAATATTTAAAAGTATTATTTTTTTTCTCATTTTTATTCCTTTCTAATCCAAATAATTTGTAGAAAAATAATTTATATACAATAT
>CAYTEX010000103.1:0-4648 GCA_964437015.1 uncultured Clostridium sp.
TTTAAAAAAGTACAAAACATTAGTATCATATATATAATTTAAACATATATATTCATAAATACACAAAACTTTTTCTTCAAAATTTTTTGTATTGTCTTTTATTAATTTTCCAACTAATTCTTTAATTGGTTCCTCTAACTCCCATTTTACAGTATCATATTCAATCCATTCATCATTCATTTTTCTATTATTTTCTAAAATTATTTTATAATTGTCTCCAAGTTTATCACAAACCTCACTATAAAATCTTTTTATATTATCATTATTATTCATTTCTTTATTCTCCTTTATTACTTATTAAACAAATCTTTTGTTTCATATTTAATAAGCACACTAGTGTCATTTTTATCTATAATCTTTTTATATAATAAATCATAATATACATTGGATGATGTTAATTTTTTATAAACACTCTCACATTGTTCTTCCTTAATACCAATATTCTTTAAAATTTTCAAAGCTTCTATTTTATTAATTTTAAAAAATAATGCTTCATCTCGTAATCTTTCTTTTATATTCATATTAACCGAGCAATCTTTGTTCTTTGTTCTCAACATTTTAATCATAGCTTCATTCATAACTACAACAACTTTAAATTCATTCAACATAATATCTCCTTTATTATTATATTTATTAGCAATTATAACATAAGTTTAGTGCTTTTTGCAATACAATACATCAATTTTTAGTTTGAACTCACATTTATGGTCCATTAAAAATCAATTCTTGTATTTTTTAGCTATAACTTAGATTTTAATCAAAAATATCTTGATATCTGTATTTTTTTATGTTATTATACTATTTAGTATTAAAAATTCAAATAAAATGGAGGCAATTAATATGCATTTTTTAAATTATAATGAACAAGCAGCTGCTAATATTCGATTTTTGAAAATCAACCCGGAATACCATAAAAAGTATAAAGCATTAAAAGATTTATCTTTAACTTTTAAAAAAGATAATGTTAATTGGGCTTTATCTTGTTCGGCATCGCTTTTTCTACAAGGAATTCAAGATGAATTTAATGACCTTGACATTATTATTGATATGAAAGATGTCGATAAAGTTAAAGCTGCAATTGAAAGAATTGGTGGAAATTTAATTGAAACCCAACAAAAAGAAGGCTTCAATTCTCCATATTACCAAGAAGCATTCTACAATGATATTCATATGGATTTAATTGGTGATTTTACATTATCAACATTTAACACAGAATACAAATATCCTGTATCTAAAGAGGAAATTATTAATGTCAATCTTGACAATAATATTTCTGTCCCTGTTTGTCCTATTGAGGCTAATTTATTACTTTATGGAATGATGATAGAATGGGATGAACATAGAAAATATAAAACTAAATTATGCTATGACTATCTTAAAGAAACTGGTGTTAAGTATCCAAATATTATTGAAAGAGATTATGACATACTCCCTCAGGGGCTTCAAAAATTATGTAAAATGTTATCACCAATTACTTATCCTAAAACATTCTCAAGATAATCATATTTACTATTTGATAAACTAATTATCTTTTTCGAAAGGATTTTAAATATGACTTCAACTTTAAATTTTCTTGGTAGAGATTCTGGCTTTGGAAACAACAATAACTCTTGTTATTTAGAATTAAATAATAAATTTATTTTAATAGATTGTCGGATTTACTATTTTTGAAAAATTAAAAAATAATTTTGATTTCAATAAATACAATGAAATCAATGTAATAATTACTCACTTACACAATGACCATGCTGGTTCTTTAAGCCAATTCATTTTATATTTATGGTTTATATATCATAAAAGAGTAACTGTTTTTTCAAAATGTAAAAAAATACAAGAATATCTTGAGATTACTGGAACAACAAAGGAAGCCTATGAAATAAAAGAATCAAGTTCTATTTTAGAGTTTATAGAAACCGAACATGTAACAGAATTAGATAGCTATGGCTTTAAATTATGTATTAATAACAAAAACATCGTATATACAGGAGACACAAAAACATTAATTCCTTTTTTACCATATTTAAAAAATTGTTCTGAATTTTATGTTGACGTATCAAAATTTGGTGGCGTTCATTTAAAATTCGAGGAAATCGTAAATGATTTATTAAAAATCAAAGAAAATGGTACAAGTATATTTCTTATGCATATAGATGATTTAAACTATATAAAACAAATCAATAATAATAATTTTTACATATCATAAACAAGAGACGAAGAATTCTTTTATCTTCGTCTCCTTTTCGATTTTACCCTTTTATCTCTGGGTTATCTTCTAAAACCTCATCTGCTAAATTTATGTTTTTGTTAAATACTTTAACATATCCATCTAAAGAATTAGCTTTTTCTTTTAATACATCTACATCAGCATTAACATAAATTTTAGCTTTACCTTTTCCGTTTTTTGCTTCTTGAATTAAATTTGATACTGGTGAATTTCCATCAAATGCAACAACTACAGAATTTCTTCTTTCAAATATTTCATAGTTAAAGCTTTTATATATTCCAAGTTCTGATGGATCTGGGCATACATAAATTCCCTTTAATCCATTTATATGATCAATATTTTCTCTAACATCTTCTGAAACATATTTTGGAACAACTGCTGTAACATCAAAGTGTTTATTAATTTCTTTTGAAATATCTAAAACAGCTCTTTCATATCCTTGCATTTTATGTCCTATAACTATATAAGTATTTTTGTCATCAACTTTTTCTAGAAATTCTTTTAATGCTTTTTTAGTATCTTCATTTGTCATAGTAATTCTACCTTTGGCATTAAAGCTTCCTCCTGCAATAATTATAGGTGTTTTATTTGTCGGTAAATCTACTATTTTATTTTCAAAAACTTTATAAGAATTTAATATACTGTTATCTGGTATATTATCTTTATCTAAATCAATATTTGCAAGTTGTTTTTCCTCTTCTTCCATTAAAGCTTCTTCAATACTTCTGCCATTTAAAAACTCTTCAAACTTTTTAGATTTTTCTTTAAAATATTTTTCTCTTCTTGCAATTATCTCTTCTTCAACCTCTCTCATTTTAGCAAAATCTTCATCTGTTATTCCTAAAAGATTTCTTAGAGCAATTTGTTCATCTATTGTGTCTATTCCATAAAATCCACATCCATCTGTTCCCTGAACACATTTTATTCCATCTTCTAAATATTTTTTCATTGGATGATTACTTAATTTGGTTAAATTATTTAATCTAACATTTGAAGATAATTGGAATTCTAATACCACATCTAAATCTTTCATTTTTCTGATTATTCTTTTTCCGTCTTTAGAATCTAAATCTGGTACATATAGACCATGTCCTAATCTCACTTGTGGAGCTCTTTTACCATTTGGAACACATAGTTTAACACAATCTAATGCTTTTTCTATATTGTCTTTAAATGCATCTGTTTCTCCTGCATGTAGTCTTATTGTAAACTCAGGATCTTCATTTATTGCGTAATCTACTATTTCTTCTATTATATCAGAAAAGTCTGTAACATTGTTTATTTCTTCACCAATCAAATCCATACCAACTACGTAAGGGCTCTTGGCTAAAGTTTTAATTATAGTAGGACATTCTGCTAATTGTTGCTTTGTGTATAATGTTCTACTTGCTGCTGCTAAAAATCTAATTTTTACACCTGTTTCTTTTTCAACTTTTGGCATTAAAGCATGCATATCTGCAATATTTGATATTCCAGCAGGTCCTTTTTTAGGAAGTGTTGAATTTGCAATTTCTACATATTTGATACCTTGTTTTTGATATTCTCTTGCAATCCATAAAAGTTTATCTTGGAAAAATGTATTGTTTTCATATCCGCTTCCTGTTTCTTTGTCTTTTAACATTTGAATTAAACCATTACGTACATCTTCATCTTCTAATTGATTAACTTTTTCAATATCTAAATCGATTAATTCATTTTCTGGAACTCTACTTCCTCTAATAATTGCATATCTATATAATATTGTTTTTTCGAGATTTGTAAAAACCGCCTGACCATCTTTTAATAGTACTAAACTATTTCTAATTCTATTTATATTTCTTTCTGCTTTTTCTATATTATTTAAAACTAAATCTGCTAAGTTTATAAATACATTATCATCTATTTTACGTATCAGTTGTTTTTCTTTTAAGCCTGAATTTTTGTATTCTTTTTCGATTGCTTTTCTTTTTTTACTTAATTCTTTTTCTTGTTTTTCTGTAAGTTCTATTCCTAATTTCTTTATATAGTATAAAGAATATCCTATTTGATGTTTTATTCCAAGTGCTATTAATAAATCTGGTTGTAAAATTTGATTAATATGTGTATGAAGATCAGTTCTGAATTTAGATTGTTTTAAAATATATGATTTAATTATAGTTTTTTCTACTGGAAGTCTATAATCCTTAGTTTGTGCCATAAACAGTTTTATGATTGCAGGAATTTTTGCTTTTCTTTCAATTCTACCATCTGGATAAATATTTGCCACTTTAATTCCACCAAGTCTAAAAACAAAAACTTCTTCACCATCATCATTTATTAAAGCTTTTAAAGTTCCTTGTATAACTTTCATACCACTATCACTATATGAAATTTCAGCATTTGCAAGTTTAGCTAAATTTGTTATTAAATTTCCTGTATGATGATTTGGAGTTCTTATGACATAAA
>CAYTEX010000104.1:0-4643 GCA_964437015.1 uncultured Clostridium sp.
AATATATTAATTTTCTCAAAAATGCTCGTTCAAGCTAATTTTCGAAGAACTTCTAAAAAAATTTTTTGGCACCCTTCCAAGGCAAGCTTGAACTCTTTCCAAAAAATTTTTTAAAAGTTCTAACTCAATTACTTTCAATGCGCTTTTTTCGTAAATTAATATATTTTATCCTATAATTTATTTATTAAAGAAAGCTTAAATATATTATTTTGAAATCACGCGTAAGTCGAACAAACGAGGCATAGCCGAGTGCGATTGGAGAAATCGACATTGTAGCTGAATTTTTCGTAAGAAAAATTACAGGTACATAAAGATTTCGACACCAAGTGATTGAAAAATAATATATTTGAGTTTTTGAAATTTAAAAACTATTATCTAGTATCTACACAAGTAGAAAACTTTAATCAATTTATTTACAATAATAAAAACTTGGCGTATAATCGTTTTGAATATAGTTGAAATACAAAAAAGAATTTATATATAAGGTAAAATAAGATGGAAAAAGTTAAAATTAAAATTAGAAATATTATAAATAGTTTAACATTTAGAGTAGTAGGTTCTATAATCATATTGTTATTTGTTTTTTCTGCCATTATTGAAGCGATAAGTTATTTTGTTTTCTCAAAGTCTTTTGTTAATGGATATAAAGATAGTACATACAGAATTGCAGCAACAGCAGCTACACTTATAAATGGGGATAATTTAGAAAATTATCTTGAAAACAAAGGCAAAAGTGATGAATATCAAAACACAGTTGATGCATTAAATACATTTTGTAACAAACAAAATGTAACAATGATTTATGTAATCTCTGTTGATACAACAAATTATAAAAGTTTTACTTCAATCTTTAATATTGTAAACGAAAATGAAAAAAGTTATACACCTTGGGAAATTGGATACAAAAGACAAACAACAAATGAAAAATATGAAAAAGCATATAAAAGCCTGTATAAGAAAGAAAAAATTGAAGCTACAGTTTTTAGAGTATATAACTTAAATGGTCATGAACCGCATATTACAACAATGGTTCCTATACAAAATAGCCAAAAAGAAGTTATAGCTCTTTTATGTGTTCAAAGACCAATGTCAGATATTAGAAGTTCAAGAAAGCTATTTTTAAATTTAGTTACAGGAATAACAGCCATCCTTGCAATAGGTGTTTCTATTATTGCATATAAATTTTTTAGAAAATATGTTGTAAAACCTGTAATAAAAATATCTAAAGAAACAGAAAGATTTGTTAATGAAAACACTAAAACCAAAAAGACACTAGACTTAGAAAGTAGTAAAATAACAGAAATAAAGATTCTTGCTCAATCAGTTGATAAAATGGAATTTGAAACTGTAAATTATATTAATAATTTAGAAAAAGCAACAAAAGAAAATGAAAGAGTTGGAACAGAACTTAAACTTGCAAAATCAATACAGGAAAGTGCACTTACAAATGAATTTCCAGATTGTGATGAATATCGACTTTATGCTAGTATGAATCCAGCCAAAGAAGTTGGAGGAGACTTTTATGATTTTTATTTAATAGATGACAATCATCTCGTTTTAACTATAGCGGATGTATCTGGAAAAGGAGTTCCAGCAGCTTTATTTATGATGATTACAAAAGTTTTACTTAATTCTGCAACAGTAAATTATAAAACACCAAGTGAAATTCTTACTTCTATAAATGATCAAATAGCTAAAAAAAATACAACTAATATGTTTATTACTGTATGGCTTGGAATTCTAGACCTTAGAACAGGTAAACTGGTATATTCTAATGCTGGGCACGAAGATCCTGTTATATATAGAAAAGGAGTAAATTTCAAAATTGAAAAAACAACACATGGAATAGTTATAGGTGCATTTGAGAATTATAAATATAAAGACAATGAAATAACTCTAAAAAAAGGGGATAAATTATTCTTGTATACAGATGGCGTTCCAGAGGCCACTAATAATAAAAATGAAATGTTTGGTTTAGACAGAATGGTAAATTCGTTAAATAATAATTTTAACAAAGATATGGAATCTTTACTAAAAAATGTAAAAAAAGATGTTGACGAATTTGCCAATGGAGCTGTTCAGTTTGATGATTTAACAATGTTAGGTATAGAGTATAAAAAATAAGGGGGGAATTCATGAAAAAGAAATTTATAGCAGAAAAAAAGGAACTTGATAATGTTATAAAGTTTATTAATAGTGAAGTAGAAAAAGATGTTGATAAAAAAACACTTTTAAAAATAGATGTAGTAATAGAAGAAATATTTGTCAATATAGCAAGTTATGCATATAAACAAGAGGAAAATGGATTTGTAGATATAAGTATAAAAAATGAGAATAATAAAATTATTATATCTTTTGAAGACATGGGAGTTCCGTTTAATCCGCTTTTAAAAGAAAATCCAGATATTACATTATCTGCTGAAAACAGAGAACCAGGAGGACTAGGTATCTACATGATGAAAAAAATGATGGATAATGTAGAATATATTTATAAAGATAATAAAAATATTTTAGTAATTGAAAAAAATATAGATATGGGGGAATAAAAATGTTATCATTTGCGGAAAAATTTGAAGAGAATGTAAAGAAAAGTCCAAGTTTACCACTTTTATTTGATGATGCCAATACAAAAGGAGTAACTTATTCTAAAATAGACGAAATATCAGCTAAAGTATATGAATATCTATTTAATAATGGAATAGGAAAAGAAGATTTTGTTTTAATAAATCTGCCAAGAGGAGTACAACCTATAATGGCGCTTGTTGGGATATGGAAAGCAGGTGCTGCATGTACTATTGTAGAAGAAAATTATGCACCAGAAAGAGTAGAATTTATTAGAAAAGATTGTGGATGTAAGGCGGAAATAAATAGTGAAAATTGGCAAGAAATAATGAAATTAGATGGAAAGAAAGGTTATGTTATAGCAGATGACCATGATGCAGCATTCGCAATATATACATCTGGAACTACAGGAAATCCAAAAGGAGTTTTACATGAATATGGAGATATTACAAGATGTGTTCAATCTGTAAAAATTAGTCAAGATGAAGTACTTGTTAATAAAAATGAACATGGAGCTTTAGTTGCTCCACTTAACTTTATTGCCTCAATGTTATTTTTAATTTATGTTTTATATAATGGTATAGAATTAGAAAAGCCTAAATTATACATAGTTTCTTATGCTACACTAAAAAATCCTATTGCATTAAAGAAATTCATGTTAGAAAAAACTATTTCTTTAACATTTTTGACACCATCATATATTAGAATGTTAAGCGGATCTACAGGGCCTTTTCTAAAAACAATCATTGTAGGTAGTGAACCTGCTAACAATATATATTTAAAAAATGTAAAGGCAGTTAATACATATACAATGAGTGAAACATGCTTCTTAGTTAGTATGTTCAAAATTGATAAATCATATGAAACTTGTCCAATTGGTAAACCACCATTTGAACTACAAATTAAGCTTCTTGATGAAGATGGAAATGAAGTTAAAAAAGGAGAGACAGGAGAAATATGTTTTGATAATCCATATTTTAGGGGTTATATGAATTTACCAAAAGAAACTGAAAAGGCAAAAGCATATGGAGTATACCATACAGGAGACCTTGCTAAAATTAATCCAGATGGTAATTATGTTTTACTAGGTCGTAACAATGATATGATTAAAATAAATGGAAACAGAATAGAACCTGCAGAAATTGAAGCAGCTGTTAAAGAAGTATTAGGAGTAAAGTGGGTTGCAGTTCGTGGATTTAACGAAGGAAATCAGTCTTATATATGTGCATATTATAATGAGAATGTAGATTTTGACATAGAGCAAGTTAGAGAGAAATTATTAAATAGACTTCCATATTATATGCTACCAGCATATTTTATGAAGGTTGATGAAATACCACTAAAAGCAAGTGGAAAATTAGATAGAAAAGCATTGCCTGCTCCTGATGCAAAAGACTTTAAAACAACTTATGTAGAACCTACCAATGATACAGAAAGGGATTTATGTGATGCTTTTGCTAAAGTATTAAAATTAGATAGAGTAGGTATAAAAGATGATTTTTACGAAATGGGAGGAGATTCTCTTGGAGCAATTCAAGTAATTGTAGAAAGTCATTTACCTGGATTAAACGTAGCTCATATATTTAGAGGCAGAACTGCTGAGAAAATTGCTAAAATTTATGAAGAAAATCATCATGAAGAAGATGGAATATCTATAGAAGAAAAAAATAAAGAGTCAATGAAAAGGGAGCATCCTCTTACACCAGAACAGCTCTATATGGTAGATTATCAACTTTATACTCCAAAATCTACAATGTATAATTTATTTACAATGTTAAAAGTTGATTTAGATGTATTTGACATAGATAAACTTGCAAAAGCAATGTATGAAACAATAAAAAATCATCCGGCTTTACTTACTAAATATATATTTAATGAAGATGGAGAGATTGTTCAGAAATATGATCCTAATTTAGCTAGAGAAATAGTAGTTGAAAATGTATCTGAATTTGATTTTGATCAAATGAAAGATAATCTTGTAATGCCATTTAAACTAATAAATTCTAAATTATATAGATGTAGAGTTTTTAAAACAGAAAAAGCGGGTTATGCATTTTTTGATGTGCATCATTCATTATTTG
>CAYTEX010000105.1:0-4611 GCA_964437015.1 uncultured Clostridium sp.
CTTCGAAAATTAGCTTGAACGAGCATTTTTGAGAAAATTAATATATTTTATCCTAAATTAATATATTAATAAACTGTAACATATATTTAAAGCTTTTATTATTTTATCAAAAGCCATTTAAAATAGCAAGTGGATTTTATTTCAAAATTAATACTATTTGTAAAATTCCTATATAGCCAAATGCAGGAAATAAAAATTCAACCAAATTAGAAAATCCTAAATTTGATACAATTACACCAATTATACACATAAAAAGAGCGTATTTCTTTAATTTATTCTTATCTGTATTTATATTATTTAGCAGGCCAGTACCTACTGAAACAGCTGTAGTAAAAATTGCAATTAAAATAATTAACCCATAAAAAATACTTACTTTAGGAAATGTATTTTTTATAACATATACTACTGGCATATCTAAAGTTGAAAAATTTACATCAACATTTATTAATAGTAAAAAAACACATATAGAAATTATTGAAATTATAATTGAGCTCGCTACTGAAATAGAAAGTATTTGTTTTTCAGTTTTCACGAAGTTTTTTAGGTTAATTAAAACTGGTATCAATAAAATCAAATTGTAGCTTGCATATAATATAGACTGACAAATCCAGAAAAACCCTTCTTTAACTAAAATGTTTTTTCCAATCTGTTCTATACTTATCAATTGTAGGTTTTGCACCCCAATATATAGAATAAATAAAATTAAAATAGGAATAACTATACTATTTATTTTTATAATTTCTTTCATATTACCTAAAAAAACAAAAAAGCATATTGTTGTTACTACTGCAGAACCTACCATTCTATTTATTCCGATATTCTTGACTAAAATATGCTCCAAATCCTGAAATCATTATAAAAAACATGAATAATAAAAATATATTAATAATATTGTTCGCAATATTAGCTAAACTAAAACATTTTGATTTTCTAAACTGCGGAATTATCAAATTCAAAAAATCTTTATATGTTTCTATATTATTGCTATATGCAATTTTTAGTGTTTTGTGTATAACACATCCCATTAATACATTACAAAGAATAATTCCATAAATTCCTTTTATTCCATATCTGTAAAAAAACAAATAAATCTCCTGACCGAGATGCAAACCCAGCCCCTATCAGTGCACCAATTATTGTAAAAATAATCATTTAATAACCTTTCTAGTTTTGAAAAATTAAAACCCCTCATTTAGTATATTCTACAAATGAAGGGTTTATTTATTATTTTTTTCTTTTCCTAATATTCCATACAACAATTCCAATTACAATTATTAAAATTGGTACAGCAAATATTATAATTCTTATATTTCTGTCTTGGCTCGCAGTTGCAGTATATACAACCATTCCTGTACTTTTTCTTGCTGTAATGTCTTCTGGTCTATCTACCAAATATGCTAATGAATTTAATACAACATCTTTATTTTTTCCATAATAAATGCCCGGAGTCGAAGTACCATTTACTATTGGATAATCTGAAATAAAAGCATTTTCTCCATATATTATTAATTTTGATGTGATTTCTTTTTCATCATTTTCTTCATTAGCTTTCTTTATTGTTTTTTTAAGTTCTGCTCCAACTAAAAATGATTTAGACTCTTCTTCGTCTGACTTTTCATTTTGTATATTGCTAAAATTTGATCTAAAATATGCTCCTTCTGTTGTTGTTAAAAGGTCCTTCTTTTCTACTTTTTGCTCTTCTAATTTATCTTCATTTACATTAATTTTAGTAGCATTAACTAAAACAGCACCTACGGTATTATATACATCCTTTAGAATATCTGTGTATTCTGTTTTTGGTATAATATCATCTGGCATTGAATTTCCTTCTGAATCAGATAGCATATTACTATTATTAGTCTCTCTTATTACACCTATGTCAAAAGGGTTTATAGCATATAAACTCAACACCCTATTCACATTAATTAAATCCATTTTTTGTGTTTGTGCTGCATTAAACCATAGAATATTTTTTCCTGAATTGATATAATTTATAATAGCATCTGCTGCAATACTGTCGAAGTCCTTTGAAGGTGTTGTAATAACTAATGTATCACAATCATCTGGTATTTTTCCAGTTGTTAAAATATTTAAGTTTTCAACTTCACTTACTTCATTTCCTAAAAATACACGCAAATAATTCATACTTTTTTGTAAAGTAAAATCATTGCTATATCCATCCAAGAAATAAATCTTTGGAATTTTATCACTCACAACTGACATTATTGAACTTGTTATTTTTTCTTCTGCAATACTTATAGTTTCATAAGAAGTTGTATCATACGTTACCAAATCATTTTCACTTAATACTTTTGACTTTTCTCCACATTCAACTATAATCCCGGTTGAATTTTTATCAATACCATATTTTTGAACTAAATCTGGTCTATTATTAGCATCTACTGATTCTACATTAATTTTTTCATTCGCTTTCTTATATTGTTTAGCTAATTCTAAATTAGAATCTTCTTCATCATATCCTACAAAATAAATATTTACTTCTTTATCAATGTTTTTGACTTTTTCTTTACTTTCCTGTGTTAAAGAATTTATTTTATCTTGGCTAAAATCAATTGGCGTAAACTCTTTTTTTTGCATAAAAACGTTAATTGAAATAAACACACCAATAATAATTGCAATAAGTAAAAACGTTTTAGTTCCATCAATCAGCCATCTTTTTTTAAATGCTTGTATAAATTTACTTGATTTCTTTTGTTTGATTTTGTTTAAACTTTTTTCTGCTTTGTTTTCTTTCAATCTAACTCTCCTCCTATTTTACCATTTTTCTTCTTTGCATTATTATTATTGTTATTGATAAACACATTATTATAAATGTCAAAAATGTAACTGTATCTGCAATATCTATTTGTCCTCTTGGAAATTTTGCAAACATATTTATTAATGAAACACTTGAGAAAGCACTACCAAATTTTGGTAAAAACCAGCTTAAAATAAAAAATCCTATAGTTAAAATTCCAGCAACAATTTGATTTTCTGTAATACTAGATGCCAAAATTCCAAATGAGATATAGCTCATTCCCAATAATAAAAAACCAAGTTGAGTAACTAAGGCTGTTGAAAGATGCGGTTTTCCAAAATACAGTAATATAGCAAAATACAAATAAGTGCATATTTCAGTAATCACTAAAATTAATGTTGCTGCTATAAATTTACTTATAATTAATTTAGTAATGCTTAGAGGTGAAGTAAGTAATATTTGTTCGGTTCCATTTTTTCTTTCTTCAGCTATTGTTCTCATTGTAAGGATTGGTGTTATAAATGTTAAAATAGTAGCTCCTGAATAGAAAATATATTCAAAATTTATGCTTTTATAACTAAAAACATCTGTATAAAAGAATATACTAAACATTAGTAAAAATAGTCCTATAAATACATATCCTATTGGTGAAAAAAAGTAATTTTTTAATTCTTTTTTTATTACTGCTATCATTTACTTCACATCTCCTTCCTTAATAATCTTCATAAATGCATCTTCAAGTGTTGCTTCAGGTTTTTTCATTTCTAAAATAGTAATATTTTGCTTAGCAAATTCACTAAATATTAGTTTATTTATATTAACACCTTCATTTGCTATAATTTCGTATTGCTTTGTTCCATCTTCATTTGCTTTTAGTAATTTAATTTCAGTAATTCCAGCTAATTTAATATTATCTACATTATTATTTGAATCTTCTACTGTAACATAAAGAATATTATTTTCAGAAACTTTTTTCTCAAGATTTTCTGGAGTGTCTATTGCAACTATTTTTCCTTTGTTTATAATGATGACTCTATCGCAAATTTGGCTTACTTCTGATAAAATATGTGAGCTCAAAATTACAGTATGCTTTTTTCCCAGGTTTTTAATTAAACTTCTTATCTCTGTAATTTGTTTTGGATCAAGGCCTACTGTTGGCTCATCTAATATTATTATTTTAGGATCCGAAACAATAGTTCCAGCAAGACTAACCCTTTGCTTTTGCCCTCTAGATAGGTTCTTTATAAGTTTATTTTGCATAGAATCTAATCCAACCTCTTTTAAAATAGATTGAACTTTTTCTTTTTTCTTTTTTCTTTCTACTTTGTGTAATTCAGCCATATATGTAACAAATTCTTTTACTGTTAAATCATTATAAAGTGGAACTCCTTCTGGCATATATCCAATTTGTTGCTTTGCATTTTTCGATTTTTTTATTGTATCATATCCGTTTACTAAAATATCTCCATTTGTCTGCTCAATATAACCTGTAAGCATATTCATTGTCGTAGTTTTTCCAGCTCCATTTGGTCCAAGGAAACCTACAATTTCTCCATCATTAATAGTAAAACTAATATCATCTACGGCTACAAAGCTTCCGTACTTCTTAGTGACATTTTTTACATCAATCACAAGTAATTCCTCCTAACCTTTTTATTATGATCCTATATTATCATTTTAAAAGCCTAAAGTAAATACATTTCACAAAATATTCACAAAATTCATTTAATCTCTTGACTTTGCATAAATTATGTGTTATTATAATTTGTGTTAATTTGATTTGGGTCAGTAGCTCAGTTGGATAGAGCACAGGCCTTCTAAGCCTGGGGTCGGGGGTTCGAACCCCTCCTGGC
>CAYTEX010000106.1:0-4588 GCA_964437015.1 uncultured Clostridium sp.
AACGGTAAGTATCTTTATCCCAGTTATCATCCCGATAATAAAGAGTGATACTATCAGCAGTATTTGTTTCTGTATTATTCCTATAGTAAGAATATCCATATTTGTTATACCTTACATCTTGAATATTTCTATTATAGGTATTTTTAGCATATCCCCCATTGAAATATACATTAAAAAAATTGCTAAAATTGAAAATAACATTATTTTTTTCAATTCATTTTTTTTATATCCATTATGTGTTTGCTCACCTAAACTTTTAAAGCCCGCTTCTTTTACAAATCTTTCTATATCTTTTATAGTAAGATTTTCAACATATTCAATTTGAGCTGTAGCTATAACTAAATTAACATTTGCCCTAAGTACTCCATTTTGTTTATTTAAGTATTTTTCTAGTCCATTTGAGCAAGCAGAGCAAGTCATTCCTTCTATATTTAATATAATTTTTTTCATTATCTAGAGTCTCCTGATTTAATATCTTGAAGTTGTTTTTGTATTTCTTTAATCCTATTTAGAATTTCTTCAGTGTTAAAATTATCATTAGCTAAGTCTTCATTAGAAATACATATCATTTCTCTAGCGCCTGATATACGAATCTCTAGACTTAGTCCTTTTTTTATTAAGTCTTTACTTGCATCTTTAAAACAATCGAGTAATTGATCTAAAGGCTTATTTTGTTTATTTAAAGATTTGGGAATATATAATAACTTTTGAAAATATCCAATAGGATTATCGGCTTTTGGAGATGCAGTCTTTCCAAATAAAACTATGTAGCCTTCTCCAGACAGTTTGCCCCCAAATTGAAAATTCATTGTACATTCTTTTACTATCTCACCAATTTTGTTTTCTTCATCAGATTCATTTTCACTTTTTTCAAATAAATTTTTATGTCTTTCTTGTTTCTTTTCTTCTCTTTGAATTATTTTGCCATTTGGATCAATTACAATTAATGCATCTTTTTCTAGGTCAAAGTTAGTATTATTCACGTTCATATTCCTCCCTTGTTCTACTTGCTAAAGCATTATTCATTAATATTTCTGGACTAACAGTATACTCCTTTAGATTGACTATATAAACCATTTTGGATTCTATATAAATTTTAAGAGACATATCTGAAAGATATTTACTTCTATCTTCTTTAGTCATAAATCTAAAATCAAACTTTTCAAGTATTTGTTTTAAAACCGACTTTTGATCTTTCTTTGCATTATTTAAATTTTTAGGAATAAATAAATTTTTGTGGTAAAACAGCTCCCCACATTTAGAAGAAGCTGCATCTCCAATCAAAACTATATATCCATTCTTAGCTAATGTTTGAGCCATTTCAATTCCATTATTTTTGCCTTTAGTCGCTCTTACAATATGTTCTCCCTCAGCTAAAAATAATTCACTAAGTGTTTTTTGCCCTTTATTAGGAATTTCTATTAAAATTCCATTTGGATTAATTATAATTAATGAATTTTGATTAATATATAATGAATCCATAGAAAACTTCTTTTCCAAAACAATCTCTCCCAACAATGTAAACTTTAATTCTCGTTTACTTTAAATTCCAATCTCTCAATTATTTCCTTTGCTTTTGTTTTATCTATTTCCTTTTTTGATGTTATTTTTACTTTCCCTGTTTTATGATTTGCTTCAACACTTTCTATTTCCTTTATTTCGCTTAAAGCATTTTTTATTCTGTTTTCACATCCTGTACACATCATTCCTGTAACATCTAATTCTAGCTCTTTCATAATTAATTTTATTCCTTTCTCTATTCTCATTAAATCATTTTAATTCAAACTCTATACTGCCCTTTCCATTTTGTGAGCAAACAGTTGCAATTGCACCATTTATTATAGTCATACTTGGACCTTTATGAGAAATATCTGCGTCATATATTATAGGAATATTTAAATTTGAAACAACACTATCTTGAAGTGCCTGTTCCATTGTATAATCCAAATAACTATTATCATTTCCACATCTTCCAAATACAATTCCTTTTGTGTATTTAAAATATCCAAGTTCATTAAATTTCCATAGTACTCTAATCAATTCTTCTTTTGATAATTCACAATTATCAAAAAACCATATAATACCATCTTGTTTATATTTTTCTAAAAAATCTTTAACTCCATCATACTTAGTTCCAGAAAGTTCTGCAATTAGGTCTAGACATCCACCTATAATTCTTCCTTTTATTGTAATATCTTTATTGTCTAATGTTTTCCATTCTACTTTGTCTGTATAATTATATCCTTCTAATCCAGTTATCTTTTCTGCTCTCTCATTTTCAAACATTTCGTAACTTTCTTGTTTTATTAAATTTCCTGAAATGATTTCTAAATTATCTGTAATATCTCTTGAATAATTTTCTGTTCCAAAATCTGCAAAATTCATAGAATAAATAGTTGCAATATCATACTTTGTTGTTAATTGGAATAAAATTCCAGTTGGATCCGAAAATCCTTGTATAAATTTTGGATTTTGAGTAATTTTATTAAAATCTACATATGGCAAACACTCAACTAAAAACTCTCCTCCTGCAGCACATATTATAAAATTAATATTATTATCTTCAAACATAGAATTTAATTCTTCTGCTCTTTGTTGAGCATTTGCACTTCTTCCTTTTGTAGAATTATAAATATTTTTTGATTGAACAATTTTATATCCCATTTGCTCCATTTTTAATTTAGCATTTTTTTGCTTATTTATGTGTAATTCATCATATGCTCCATCAGAAGGTGCGGGAACACCAATTGTATCTCCATTTTTCAAAAATTTTGGATAAATCATATAAATCGTAATCCTTTCTTTGTTGATTTAAAGTTGGAAGTCGAACTTCCTACCTCCTATCTTTTACTTCATTTATCATAATATTAGTTATATTCTACAATAATTTCTTTTTCTAAACCAGTCGAATATATATACACCTTATCTACTTTTCTATTTAGCCCATTCTCTAATGCCTCTTTATAAAGCATTAATTGAGGTTTGTGCTTTTCTATTAATATTTTTTCATCTCCAGGTTGTGCAAAATCTGTTTTGTAATCTAACAATATCAGTTTATCATTTTTGTCAATATAATACAAGTCTATAATACCTTGTACTAAAATATTTTCTTTAGAAGAAACTTCCATTACCTCATTTGCAGGTATATTTATATAAAATGGCTCTTCTTTATGATATTCTTTTGCTTCTTTAAGTTCCTTATAAATATTTGATTTTGTAAAGTTCAAAATTGCATAAGGATTAATACTCTCAGCTTCTTTTTCTGTTATAACTTCTTTTATTTTTAAATCTTCTATTAATTGTTTTATTTGATTTAAATCATAGTCTTTTGAAAAATCTAAATTTTTCATACATAAATGTACAAGAGTACCTTTTTTAGCAGGTGTTATCTTTTCTTCGACATCTTCAAGTTTTGGCCACTCATATTGAACGTCCTGTTTGGTGTTGTCCTGTTTGGTTTCGTCCTGTTTGGTGATGGGTACATTTTGAGATATTTTTTCTTCCGATTTATTTCCCATCTCCAAATGAGACGCAATATTAGTTACAGAGTCTTTAGAAGGAATTAGATTTAATTCTTTATATTGATAATTAAATTCTAATTTTTTTCTTAGTTCTTCAATTTCTTTGTCTGAAATGTCTTTTGATTTTTCTTCTAATAGCTTAAAAATATCTATTTTTTCATTATCTTCTTCTTTTAAATCTTTTAATATTTCTTCTCTTTTTATAACATTTATTTTTATTGTTTCTTTAGACACTTTTTCGTTATACATATAAACAAGCAAAATCCAATCAATATATTTTTTATATTTTTTTAATAAAATTGGATTTATTTTACCATTTTCCTTTTTATAAATATCCACTGTTTCTTGCATTTTTTGTTTATTTTCTTCAAAGTCTTTTTTTATACCTGTTATAAAAATCTTTTCTTTTGCACGTGTTAAAGCAACATACAAAACTCTCATTTCTTCTGAAAGATTTTCCTCTAATAGTTTTTCTCTTATAGCCATTTTTGAAATAGTATCATATTTTATTTGCATATCATAATCTATATATTTTACACCTATTCCAATGTCTTGATGTAATAAAATATCTTGGTTTAAATCCATCATATTAAAGCTTGAACCAGTTCCTGCTAAAAATATAACAGGAAATTCTAGTCCCTTGCTTTTATGGATACTCATTATTCTAACAACATTTTCATTTTCTGAAATAATCTTTGCAGCACCTAAATCTCCACTTCCTATTTTTATTTTTTCAATAAATTGTATGAAATTAAATAATCCTTTAAAAGATGCTGTTTCATATTGTTTAGCTCTTTCGAAAAGCATTTTCAAATTTGCTACTCTAAATTCTCCATTTGGCATTAAAGCAACATAATTTAAAAATCCTGTATCTTCATAAATTGTCCAAATTAATTCATCTAAGTCAAGTATGTTATTTTGTTCTCTCCACTTTTCAATTTTCTCTAAAAAATTATCAATTTTGTATTTCAAATTTTCATCAACAGAGAGCCTTGATTTTAGTATTGTTGTATAAAAATCATCGTTTTTATCTGTTGTAGCATAAATAGCATTTAATGATAAGATTA
>CAYTEX010000107.1:0-4584 GCA_964437015.1 uncultured Clostridium sp.
TTGCATTGGCATTAACTCCTATTTTATCCGGAGCAGGAATAATCCAGAATACTTCGACAGTGTTATTCCTTGGAAAATGTATTGCTTTTTCAATCGTTGCAATAGGCCTTGACCTTATATGGGGCTACACAGGCATTCTAAGCCTCGGACACGGTTTGTACTTCGGGCTTGGTGCATATGTCATGGCAATGTATCTTAAACTTCAGGAAACGGGAGGAAATATTACAGACTTCATGCATGTAGGGGGTCTTAAAAAACTTCCGCTTATATGGCAGATGTGTAAGCCTTTGGGAATGTCTTTGGTGCTTGTAATAGTTGTGCCGGGTGTGGTTGCCGGAATAATAGGATATTTTATTTTTAAAAAGCTACAAAAGGGATTTGCAGAAGAGTTGTAATGATTTGACAATGTGAAAAGAAAGAGGAGAATAATGAAAAAAATATCAGTAGTAATACCAATGTATTATGAAGAAGAAGTTGCCCAAGAGTGTTATGAAAGAATAACTAAAGTATTAGAAGGAATAGAGAACTATGACTATGAATTAATATGTGTAAATGATGGAAGTAAAGATAAAACTTTAACAATATTAGAAGAAATTGCACAAATAGACAATAAATTGAAAATTATTTCTTTTTCAAGAAATTTTGGACATCAGCCTGCAGTAACGGCAGGGCTTAAATATGTGACAGGGGATTGTGTGATTATAATTGATGCAGATTTACAAGATCCTCCAGAACTAATTCCAGATATGATAAAACTTTGGGAGGCTGGAAATGAGATAGTATATGGTAAACGTAAAACAAGAGACGGTGAATCTGTATTTAAGCTTTTTACGGCAAAAATGTTTTATAAAACATTAAATGCTTTATCTGATGTTGAGATTCCAAAAGATACAGGAGATTTTAGATTAGTAGATAAAAAAGTTATAGATATACTAAATTCAATGCCTGAACACAATAAATTTTTAAGAGGATTATGGGGATGGATTGGTTTCAAACAAATACCATATGAATATGAAAGAAAAGAAAGATTTGCAGGAAAAACGAAATATCCATTAAAGAAAATGCTAAAATTTGCTTCAGATGGAATAATTGGATTTTCAACAAAACCTTTAAAAATTATAGGAGGATTAGGCTTTATATCAATAATTATTTCATTTTTTATATTTATTTACGCAATTTTGTCATATTTTTTCAAGTGGAACTCAATAGAGCATGGATGGACATCAATAATGGTAACTATGACGTTTTTTAGTGGTGTAATATTAATTTCATTATGGATGATAGGAGAGTATATTTCTAGAATTTATGATGAAAGTAAAGCAAGACCACAGTATATAATAGATAAAAAAATAAATATTGATAACTAATATAAATATGTTTAGAAAAACATGCTATAAAATCATTAAATAATATTGACTTAAATCCAAGACAATGTTAAGATTGTATAAAAATGAAATAAGAAATAAGAAAATAGTTAAAACGCAGAGTGAGGTTAATAATGAAAAGAAAAGCTAAAATAATTTTGTCAATATTATTTATTGGTTTAGTTATGTTTATTATTAGTCAAAATTTTTATCAACTTTGTTTTGTTAGAGGAATCTCTATGCAACCTACATTACAAGAAGGACAAATGCTTCTAATAAAAAAATTCGATGTGGATTTTAACTATAATGATATTGTTGTTATAAATAAAAATAATAAAATCATAATAAAAAGACTAATTGGGTTGCCAAATGATACTGTACAAATACACGATTATGTATATATTAATGAAGAAAAAATGGACAATATATACATACAGAATCCGGGTAATGCAAAAGAGAAAATTATACTTAAACAAGATGAATTTTTTGTTTTAGGAGATAATAGACAAAACAGTATTGACAGTAGATTTGATGAAATTGGAATAATAACAAAAAAAGATATAATAGGAAAAGTCATTCGATAAAATGTTTTAAGAAACTAAGTTATTATATTGTTGAGAGATGGCGAATTTTCTGGAAAAAAGGAGAAAAAATGAAGAAATATTTAAAAGAAATAGTACCTGCTTTAATTTTAGCATTTGTTGCAAGTTTTATGTTATTTATATGTGAACCAATTACAAGTTTTTCTTCGAATACCGAAGATTTTTGGTTTAATTTAAAAATTCTCTTATCAAATAATATTTTATTTATGTTTATAGCAATAATCTTACTACTGTTTTTAGGAAATATAGCCCTTTTTCTTAGTAAAATTACAAAGAAAAAAATAATATATGAGATACTTATATTAATATTTAATGTTGGCTTTGTATCAACATATATTCAAGGAAATTATTTAGCAGGTGGGTTACCAACACTAGATGGTTCTCCTATAGACTGGAAAAATTATACAACTCAGAGTATAATATCATGTGTGTTAATAGTTGTGGTATTAATCATAAATATAGTATTATTTATTAAATATAATAAAAAATATATGAAGATAATTTCATATGTAGCACTAGCAGTATTAATAATGTTATCGGTGAGTTTAATTAGTATTTTAGTTGGAAATCCACAGATATATCAAACAAAAGGGGTTTATACTGTTACAAATAAAGACATAAATAAACTATCCACTAATAAAAACTTTCTAATGCTATTGGTAGATATGGAAGATGCAAAGACTTTTGAGAAGGTCTTAAAAGATGAAAATAAAGAAGAACTGTTCAAAGATTTTACATATTTTCCAGATACATTATCTGCATATCCTTTTACAAGAGAGTCAATCCCATACATACTTTCAGGAACTTGGTTTGAAGAAGAAACCAGTTTTGCAGATTACTATAATTTAGCCATGAATGAGTCAAAATTTATTGAAAAGCTAATGCAAGAGAATTATGATGTCAATATTTATGAACAAGAGCTATGCTGGAATGATAGCAAGTCTTTAGAGGTGAATAATATTGAAGAAATAACTGCAAAAGCAGACTGTATAAAATACTTTAAACAGGAAGCAAGATATATATTATTTAAGTATCTACCATTTCCTTTAAAAAAATATTCTAAAATAGAAACACTTAATTACAATTATTGTAGAATGGAAAATGATGAGGCAGGAAGAATATTCCAAAGTGATAATAAACTAGCTTATGATGTATTGGATGATATTACATTGCAGAAGGATAATTATTTTCAATTTGTACATGTAGATGGTGGACATTACCCATGGGACATGAATAAGAATTTCGAAAAAGTTGAAAATGGTACATATGAAGAAAAAATTGGTTCTTCAATAACAGTAATAGAGAAGTACTTAGATAGAATAAAGAAAAGCGGTCAATATGACAATTCAGTTATTATTGTTTTAGCAGATCATGGAAATAATGGATATGACGCAGTTGGAAGACAAAATCCTATTTTATATATAAAAGGTGTAAATGAAACTCATGATAAGACTCAGATATCGAACAAAAAGGTTTCATATGTAGATTTAAATGATTGTATATATTATAATTTGATGGATGGAAAACAAGGAGAAGAAGTTTTACCAGAAATAGACGATAATAGAGTTAGAAGATTTATTTGGTATAAGGACTATGACGATATGTATGAACAAACATTAGATGGACATGCATGGGAAACGGATAAGCTAATTAATACTGGAAATAGATATAAGAAATAAAGGAGAAAAAAATGTTTTTTATAAATGCACTAGGAATAATAATGAAGATATGCTACAGATTTTTTAATAATTATGGAATTGCAATAATACTATTTACTCTATTTAGCAAAATAGTATTATTACCAATATCCATTTGGATACAAAAAAATTCAATAAAAATGGTAAGAATCCAGCCAGAGATAAATAGGATAAAAACAAATTTCTTTGGAGACAAAGACAGAATAGCTGAAGAACAAACCAAATTATATAAAAAGGAAAAATATAATGCTTTTGCATCTTTAATTCCGCTTTTTGTACAAATTATATTGTTAATAGGGTTGGTTAAAATAATAAATCAACCGCTAACATATATTTTAAATATTGAAAATAATGTAACAGCAGATTTAGTAAGTGTAGCATTAGAAAAAAATGAAAAATTAGATCCTGAATCAACATCATTAGAGTTGGCGGTTGTTAAAGATATACATAATAATTCTAATATTGATGCTTACAAGGAAAAAGCTAGCGAGGAAGATCTACAAAAAATAAATGATTTGAATTTGAGTTTTTGCGGATTTGATCTAGGAGTAATTGCAACTGTTGAAAAAGGAATAGCTATTTTTGTTCCTATTATAGCTGGAATAAGTGCACTAATTCTATGTATTGGACAAAATAAAATGAACGTACTACAAGCTGAACAATCTGTTTATAACAAATATGGTATGATGATTTTATCGGTTGGATTATCACTATATCTTGGAGCGTTTGTACCAGCAGGGGTTGCACTATATTGGACATTTAGTAACTTATTTGCTGTTTTCCAACAATGGTTATTGAATATTTTTATTAATCCAAAAAAATATGTAGATTATGAAGAACTTAAAAAAACAGAAAAACAATTACAAGAACTGATTGATATAAATAAGAAAAACGGGAAAAGAACCCCAGAGCAAAAGAAAA
>CAYTEX010000108.1:0-4580 GCA_964437015.1 uncultured Clostridium sp.
TTCACAAAGTATTATTAGTTGGTGGATCTACAAGAGTTCCAGCTGTTCAAGAAGCGGTAAAGAGAATTACAGGAAAAGATGCTGATAAAGGAATAAACCCAGATGAATGTGTTGCAATTGGTGCAGCAATTCAAGGTGGAGTTTTATCAGGAGATGTTAAAGATTTAGTATTACTTGATGTAACACCACTTTCACTAGGAATTGAAACATATGGTGGAGTATTTACAAAATTAATTGAAAGAAATACAACAATACCAACTAAAAAATCACAAATATTCTCAACAGCAGCAGATGGTCAAACATCAGTTGAAGTACATGTTCTACAAGGTGAACGTGAAATGGCTGCATATAACAAAACATTAGGAAGATTCCAATTAACAGGAATTCCAGCAGCACCAAGAGGTGTACCACAAATAGAAGTTACATTCGATATAGATGCTAATGGTATAGTTCATGTTAGTGCTAAAGATATGGCAACAGGAAATAGCCAAAATGTAGCAATTACTGCTTCAACAAACTTAACAGATGAAGATATAGAAAAAGCTGTTAAAGATGCAGAAGCTCACGCAGAAGAAGATAAAAAGAAAAAAGATGAAATCGAAGTTAAAAATAATGCAGAAAGTTTAGTATATAACAGTGAAAAAACATTAACAGAATTGGGAGACAAAATTTCTGGAGAAGAAAAAGCAAAAATTGAAGCTGAAATTGAAGCTACTAAAAAAGCTTTAGAATCAAATAATACTGAGCAAATAAAAGAAGCTACAGAAAAGTTAACAAAAGTATTCTACGAAATGAGTGAACAGCTTTATAAAAACGCAAATCCAAATGCAGGAGCAGATGGAAGCACAGATCCAAACGCAGCAGCTGGAGAAGATGCAAATGCAGAAGGAACAGCTGACAACGGAAATGTATATGATGCAGATTACAAAGTAGAAGATGATAATAAATAGTAAATGGCGGAGGCAATCCGCTATTTATTTCTTAAAGGTGTGGTTATAAATGGTAAAAACTCTAGGAAATATTAAATCTAAAAGTGATTTGAAAAAATTTGAAGAATATGACATTATATTCATTGATGATGATGGAAATGTAATAGCATCTAAAGACATAAAAGATCATGCAAAATTCAATAATGAATTTGCTAAAGATAATCCGGGATTAATTGATAGATATAAAAAAAGTAATTGGAACAATATGACATTATTTTTAATCTGTGAAGAAGGATATATACAAGTTGGAAAAATGGGAATTTATAAAGGATTACTATATGATTCTTCAAAAATTACCAAAAAACAACAAAACATTATAAATATGTATAATGAAGCAGAATATGACATTGAAGATTTAAAAACTGATAAAAGCGAGGAAAGAGGAGAAAACTATGGCAGATAAAAAAGACTATTATGAAATATTAGGAGTCAGTAAATCAGCAACAGATGATGAACTAAAAAAAGCATTTAGAAAAAAAGCAAAACAATGGCATCCAGATGCAAATCCTAATAATAAAAAAGAAGCTGAAGCAAAATTCAAAGAAGTAAATGAAGCATATGAAGTTTTATCAAATCCTCAAAAAAGACAAATGTATGACCAATTTGGAACAGTAGATCCAAGTGGAGCAGGTTTCGGAGGAGGACCATTTGGTGGAGGAAATGGATATTATTCTTATAGCACTTCTGACTTTGGTGATTTTGGCGATCTAGGAGATATTTTTTCTTCATTTTTTGGTGGTGGATTTGGAGGACAACGTTCAAGTTCAAGAAGAAACAATGGTCCAAGAAAAGGTGAAGATTTAAATATAGGAATAGATATTTCATTTGAAGAATCTTTTTTAGGTGTTGAAAAAGAAATAGTTGTTACAAGGCAGGAAACATGTAGCCATTGTAACGGAACAGGTGCAAAAAAAGGAACAAATCCTATAAAATGTCCAACATGTAATGGAACAGGACAAGTTACTTCATTCCAAAATACAATTTTAGGAAGAGTTCAAACAAGGAGAACTTGTTCAGATTGTCATGGTACTGGAGAAATAATAAAAGAACCATGTGAAAACTGTCATGGAAAAGGAACTGTTAGAAAAAGTCCAAAAGTAAAAATTAAAATTCCAGCAGGAATAAATGATAACCAAACTGTAGTACTTAGGGGAGAAGGAAATCCAGGAATAAAAGGTGGACCAGCAGGAGATTTATATATAACAGTTAGAGTAAAACGTAGTGCAATATATAGAAGAGAAGGAAATAATGTGTATTGTGACATTCCTGTTACTATAACGCAAGCAACTTTAGGAGCAGAGCTTGAAATTCCAATGGTAGATGGAAGTAAAGAAAAATATAGGATTTCAGAAGCAACTCAAACAGGAACACAATTTACAATTAGAGGAAAAGGATTTAAGAGTATAAATTCAAGTATGCAAGGAAACTTTATTTTTAAGGTTGTTGTTCAAACTCCTAAAAAATTAACAAAAGAGCAAAGAGACTTACTGATGCAACTTGCAAAAACAATGAATGAGCAACCACCTGTAAAGAAAAAAGGCTTTTTTGGATAATTTTCATTTGGGGACGGTCCTTTTTTGTGAATTTTTTCATTTGGGGACAGTCCCATTTTCAAAATGGGACAGACTTAAAAAAGAAAGAGAGTTAATTATGTTATCAATTAATATTTTATGTGTTGGTAAAATAAAAGAAAATTATTTAAAAGAGGCTCTTTTAGAATATTCTAAAAGGGTCTCTAAATATTGTAATTTAAACATAATAGAAGTTCAAGATGAAAAGGTTCCAGATAAATTAAGCGATAAAGTTATTGAAAACATAAAAGATATTGAATGTGAGAGAATGTGTAAATATATAAAAAAAGACACATGTTTAATTGCATTAGATTTAAAAGGAAAAGAATTAAGTTCCGAAGAGTTTTCTAAAGAAATAGAAAATATTTCGTTAAATTATAGTTCAATTACTTTTGTAATTGGTGGAACACTTGGAATATCAAGTAAAATCTTGAATCAATGTGATAAAAAGGTATGTTTTTCAAAAATGACATTTCCACATCAATTAATTCGTGTATTTTTACTAGAGCAAATTTTTAGAGGCTTTAAAATTTCTAATGGGGAAACATACCATAGGTAGTGCAAAAATGTATGGTAACGATGATAAAAAAAGGAGCATATATGCAAGATAAAGAAAACATTATTTTAAATTTTATGAAAGACAAAGACTATGTGCCAATGAAAGCGAAAGAAATGGCACTTGTTTTAAACATACCTAAAGAAAGGCATAAAGAACTTGTTGAAGTTCTAAATAAGCTAGAATCAGAATGTAAAATTATAAAAAATAGAAAAAATAGATATAGACTAAATGACAATGATATTTTAGTAGGAACCTATAGAAGAAACTCTAAAGGATTTGGTTTTGTAAAAACAGAGGATTTTGAAGAAGAAATTTTTGTGTCTAGGGAAGATTCAAATAATGCACTTAATGGTGATAAAGTGTTGATAAATGTGTATAAAAATAATGAAAAAGGAAAAAGCTTAGAAGGAAAAGTGGTTAAGATTATATCACATGGAAAAAACACCTTAGTTGGAACTTTTCAAAATAGTAAAAATTATGGATTTGTAGTTCCAGATGATAAAAATTTTGGAACAGACATTTTTATTTCAAAAAGCAATTTTGGAAAAGCTAGAAATAATCATAAAGTATTAGTTGAAATTATCAAATATGGAGAAAGAGGAAAACATGCGGAAGGAAAGATTATAGAAGTTTTAGGAAGACCAAATGAAGCAGGTGTTGATATGCTTTCTTTAATAAAAGAGTATGGACTTCCTTCAGTATTTCCGGAAGCGGTTCTAAATGAGGCAAAATCTAAAGGGGATAAAATTAATGAATCTCAAATAAAAAATAGAGTAGACTTAAGAGATAAACAAATTTTTACAATTGATGGGGAAGATGCAAAAGACTTAGATGATGCAGTTCGAGTTGAGAAGTTAGATGATGGTAATTATATTTTAGATGTTCATATAGCAGATGTCAGCCATTATGTGACACAAGATAGTTTGCTAGATAAAGAAGCATATTTAAGAGGGACAAGTATTTATATGCTAGGTAGAGTAATATCTATGCTACCTCGTGAACTTTCAAACGGTATTTGTAGCTTAAATGCAGGGGAAGATAGATTTACTCTTTCTTGTTCTATGAAAATAAATTCTCAAGGTGAAGTGATAGACTCTAAAGTTTATAAAGCGGTTATTAGAGTGACAGAAAGGATGAATTATTCTGATGTACAAAAGATACTTGACAAATCAGATAAAGAAGTACTAAAAAGGTATGAAAAATATTTAGATGACTTTGAAAAGATGAAAGAGCTTGCATTAATTCTTAAAAATAGAAGATTAGAAAAAGGATATTTAAATTTAGATATTCCAGAAAGTAAGATAGAGCTTGATCAAGACGGTTTTGCGATAGATGTTCATAAATATGAAACATATTTTTCTCATGAAATAATTGAACAGTTTATGCTTACAGCCAATGAAACTATAGCAGAAAAGTTTTTCTGGTTAGAAGCACCATTTATATATAGAATCCATGAATATC
>CAYTEX010000109.1:0-4579 GCA_964437015.1 uncultured Clostridium sp.
CTTAAAATTATGTTATTCATTGAAAATTCTCCTTTTTTATAGTATAATATGTTTGATTTAATGCATTTGTGAAAGAGTAGTAAAGATTGATAATAATCCTAGTTTTAACTTAATTTGCGCTTTAAGAAAGGATTGATTGTAAAAGTGGAAATAAAAGAAAATGAAAGAATTGATGATTTAGAATTTCAAGGATTAAAGATTATTCAAAACAAAGAAGGATTTTGTTTTGGAATTGACAGTGTCCTTTTAACAGACTTTGCAAAGGAAATAAAGCCAAATTCAATTGTGGCAGATTTAGGAAGTGGAACTGGAATTATTCCGATACTTTTATCTAAAAAAACAAAAAACACAAAATTTATAGGTGTTGAAATACAACCAGAAGTAGCTCAAATGTCTAAAAGAAGTATCTTACTAAATAACTTAGAAGAAAGAATAAAAATTGAAGAATCTAATATTTTAAATTTAAAGGAAAAATATAAAAAAGGCAGTTTTGATGCGGTAACAACAAACCCTCCATATAAGCAAATAAAAACAGGTTTGGTAAACTCTAATGATAAAAAATTAATATCAAGGCACGAGGTAAAAGCATCATTAGCTGATTTTATAAAAGTATCAAGCTATTTATTAAAGGATTATGGTGAGTTTTATATGGTACATAGACCAGAGAGATTAGTAGATATTTTCTATTTAATGAGAGATAACAACATAGAGCCAAAAAATATTAAATTTGTATATCCCAATAAACATAAGAAAGCAAATCTTATCCTCATAAAGGGTGTAAAATGTGGAAAACCTTTTTTAAAATTTGAGGATAACTTATATGTCTACGATGAGAAAGGTGATTATACAGAAGAAATATTGAGGATTTATAATAAGATTGAGATCGGAAGTGGGAGGTAGGAAAAGGGGAAAGATGATGAATGGAAAGTTATATCTAGTTGCAACACCAATTGGAAATTTAGAAGATATTACTTTAAGGGCTTTAAGGATACTAAAAGAGGTTGATTTAATAGCGGCAGAAGACACGAGAACAACTTTAAAATTATTAAACCATTTTGATATAAAAAAGCCACTAATAAGTAATCACAGACATAATGAAGATAATAGGGAAGAAATGCTTATAGCAAAATTAAAAGAAGGTCAAAACATTGCAGTTGTTTCTGATGCAGGAACACCACGGGATTTCTGACCCTGGAGAAGTTGTTGCACAAAAAGCTATTGAAGAAGGAATAGAAGTAATTCCAATTCCAGGGGCATGTGCTGCAATTTCAGCTTTAATTGCATCAGGATTAAATACAAAAGAATTCGCATTTTATGGTTTTTTACCTTTAAATAAAAAATTGCGAAAAGAAAAATTACAAGAGATTGAACAAGAAACCAAAACGGCTATAATTTATGAGGCACCACATAAATTAAAAGATACTTTAAAAGACCTATCAGTTATTGTGGAAAATAGACAGATTGTATTATCAAGAGAGCTAACAAAAATTCATGAAGAATTTATTAGAGGAAAGATTGATGATATTATTAATAAAAGTGAAGGACTAAAAGGAGAAATTATTTTATTAATTGAAGGTAAGGCTAAAGAAAAAATTGAAAATATTTTAAATAATCTAAATTTAGAAGAACATTATAAATTTTATGAGAAACAGGGATTAGAACAAAAAGAAATAATAAAAAAGATAGCAAAAGATAGAGGAGTAAATAAAAACGAGATTTATAAAATGTTTGTGTGATTGGTAGTGTAAAACATAGGAGGTAGGAAGTAGGAAGTAGGATTTTCTACCTCCTACTTCCTATTTATAGTTTTATAATTAAATTTTAGTATTACACTTCATTTTTAAGCTGTGAAATTTTTTCTAAACATTTTTTGCAAATTAGTTTTTCTTTATATAATTGTAAATCTTTCGAATTATTGCAAAAAATACAACCATTTTCATATCTTTTTAGTACAATGGAATTTCCTTCAATGAATATTTCTATCGGATCTTTTTGCTCAATATTTAGTTTTCTTCTTATTTCTTTTGGAATTACAACTCTTCCAAGTTCATCTAAATTCCTAACTATACCGGTTGATTTCATAATTATTCCTCCTTTATTTTTATGAAGTATTAAAATTTTATAAAGTTTTAATAAATTATTTATATATTATCATATTTTGTAAAAATGGTCAATATATTCTGTAAAAAATTTCCAAATAAATAAAGATAAAGTCGAATTTTGTCGAACGATTCTTCTTGACAAATTTTGTAAAATAAAGTATTATAAACTTGTAATTAGAAATTGTTTCAAAAGGAAGTTTTTATGATTCTAAAAATTATATTATTTATGTTTATTTTTGTTATTGTTAGAAATTTAATTATAAAGATTTTATCTAAAAAACTGATTTGTGAATCAAAAAATAAAAAGTTTTTAATCTTGTAGAGAAAATAAGCCCCTTTAAACGAAAATAAGGTAAATGCTCCCACCAAATATTTACTTTAATATGATATTTTCTCTACAAAAATTTATATATAATTAATTTATTGTTATCAATTTACCTGGAAAATCACGACTTGCAACAGAAAGATTAAAATTATCTATATTTGTACCACTAGATAAAATTTCGTCAACAACTGTTTGATAAGCAAGTTCTGGAAAATTGCTTTCCTTACTTAAATGTCCAAGAACCGCCTTTTTTAAACCAGAATTTATTAAGTAATTAATTGTTTGACCTGCAGCTTTATTTGATAAATGGCCACTAGGCCCAGCAATGCGTTCTTTAAGTTTAAAAGGATATTTAGTATACTTTAAAACATTTGAGTCATAGTTGGCTTCTAAAAGTATAAATTCACTACCGTCAATATGTTTTAATATATCATTAGTCATATGTCCAACATCAGTTGCAATACTTATTTTTTTGTTATTGGAAAACAAAGTAAATCCACAAGGATCAGCAGCATCATGTGGTATTTTAAAAGGTAGAATCTCAATGTCTCCAATAGAAAATTTTTCATCTATATTTATATTGTTTTTATTTTTATCTGTTATTTTTTCTGTTTGTTTTGGCATAGCATCAAAAGTTTTGGAAGTTGCAAAAACAGGAATATCAAACTTTTTTGATAAATTACCTAAACTTTGTATATGATCTGTATGTTCATGAGTAACTATAACAGCATCTAAATTAGATGGCAGAACATCAAAGTTTTCTAGTCCTTTTTCAATTTTTTTTAAACTAACTCCTGCGTCAATCAAAATTTTTGTATTTTCTGTTTCAACAAATAAACAATTTCCACTACTTCCGCTATATAAACTTGTAAATTTTAACATATGTAAATCCTCTTAATTTTCTTCAATTCGTTCGATTTTTGCTCCTAAGTCACGGAATTTTTGCTCTATGTTTTCATACCCTCTATCTATATACTCTAAATTATATATTTCGGTAGTTCCTTTGGCAACAATTCCTGCTATTATTAAAGCAGCACCTGCTCTTAAATCTGAAACATATACAGGAGCTCCTTTAAGTTCTTTTACGCCTTCAAAAAATGCAGTTTTACCTTGTGCATTTATTTTAGCGCCCATTTTGTTTAGTTCTTCAGTGTATTGAAAACGTGACTCCCAAATACTTTCATTAATTGTACTGTTTCCGATCTGCAATGGATAATAACACGCCCATTTGAGACTGCATATCAGTAGGAAAACCTGGATATGGAAGAGTCTTTATGTTAGCTTTTGAAGGTCTTTTATTTATATAAACTCTTATTGAATCTCCAAAATCTTCGACCATTCCACCGACCTCAAGAATTTTGGCAGTAATAGCTTCTAAGTGTTTTGTAATGCAATTTTTTAAAGTTACATCACCTCTAGATGCAATTGCAGCTACCATAAAAGTACCTGCTTCTATTTGATCTGGAACAACAGAATAAGAAGTTCCGCCTTGAAGTTCTTTTACACCTGTAATTTTTATTGTATCTGTTCCAGCTCCTCTTATATCGGCACCCATTGTATTTAAAAAGTTGGCAACATCAACTATATGTGGTTCTTTTGCAGCATTATCTATTATTGTAACACCATCTGCAAGTACACTTGCAAGCATAACATTTATGGTGGCTCCTACAGAAGTAATATCCATATAAATAGATGTTCCAGTTAATTTTTTTGCTTTTGCAACTATTTTTCCACCAGTTGTTTCAACATGAGCACCAAGTGCTTCAAATCCTTTTATATGTTGGTCTATTGGTCTAGCACCTAACTTACATCCACCAGGCATTCCTACGGTTGCAGATCCCATTCTGCTTAAAAGACTGCCTAAAAGATAATAAGATGCTCTGAATTTACTAGTAAGTTCTAAAGGAGCTTCTGTTGTAGATATATTTCTAGTATCTATAGTAATTTCGTTTTTTGAGTTCCATATTATTTTTGCGCCAAGAGTTTCAAGAATTTCGCAATAAATTTTCACATCACTAATATTAGGTAAATTATTTATTGTACATATCCCATTTATTAATAAAGTTGCTGGTAAAATAGCAACTGCTGCATTTTTTGCTCCACTTATTTGTACTTCTCCTTTTAAAGGAGTTCCACCTGTTATAACTAATTT
>CAYTEX010000110.1:0-4573 GCA_964437015.1 uncultured Clostridium sp.
GATATTATATTATTCTTTTTGTTCTTAAAATATTTATATATTCACTATTAGAGAGTATTATTGAAAAAGGAGTGATTATAAAAATGAAATTAAGTATTTTAACTGCAACCTACAATAGAGCAAATTTTTTGCCTAAATTATATGAAAGCATAAAAGAAAATTTAAAATATAATATTACTCCTGAATGGATTATTATAGATGATGGTTCAATAGATGATACAAAAAATATAGTACAAAGTTTTATAGATGAAAATAAAGTAATAATAAAATATCTATATCAAAAAAATAGTGGTAAAATGGCAGCAATAAATGAAGCAGTAAAAATGGCTACAGGAGATTTGATGGTAGATTGTGATTCAGACGATTATTTGGTTAATAATAGTTTTGAAATAATAGAAAACAATGCAGAGAAAATTCTAAATAATGAAAAATTTTATGGATTAGTTTTTTTAAAAAGAGAAGAAAATGGCAAAATTAGTGGAAAAGAATTTAAACAAAAAGAATATATAACAACTATGTTTGATTTATATTTTAAAGAGGATATTGGTGGAGAAAAAATACTTGTTTATAATAATAAAATAAGAAAAATGTATTCACATCAACTAAAGCATAATGAAAAATTTATTACAGAAGCGAGAATGTATCATAAAATGGATGAAAAGTATAAACTTCTTGCGATAAATGAAGTTGTTGAAATAGGAAGCTATATAGAAGATGGATATACAAAAAATATAAATAAAACATTTAAAGAAAATCCATATGGATACTATATGTATTTTAAAGAATTAATGCAAAAAAACATGAAAGACGTAAAATTTTCTAAAAGATTATATGCAATAAAACATTATATTTTATTCGGCTATTTGACAAAAAATAAGTTTAATGTTAATTTAATAAAAGATAGATTAAATAAGCTTTTATACATTATTTTGTATTTCCCAGGAATAATGAAAAGCAGAAGCTTTTAATTGAATGTGAGATGTTGGAAGTAAGAGGTAGGAAGTTGAAAGTCAGAGGTCAAAAATAAGAAATCTTTTAAATATAATTAAATAAGTTATTAGTATTTATGAAAGGAGAGAAAAATATGGTAACAGAAATTTTAGCATTTTTAGGAGCAATGATAGTATTATTTATAATTCTAAAAATTATTTCATTGCCAATTAAATTAATAATAAAATTATTAATTAATGCATTAATTGGAGGAATAGTTTTATTTTTAATTAATCTTACAGGTATAATTGTAATAGATATTACATGGATATCGGCTTTAATTGTTGGATTTCTTGGAATACCAGGGGTAATAATAGTAATTTTATTGCATTTCTTATTATAGAATACAATATTAAAAATCTATAAGACATATTAATATAAATAAAACTATTACGATAATGTTACAAATTTATTAAAATTTCGTAACATTATCTTTTTTTATTGACAAAAAAATTACGTAAAATACATATATAAAATATGGGGAGGTATGCTATGAATACAAAAAAAATTAAAGTATTAATAACATTATTAATTCTTTTATTATTGATATTAATAAAAACGAAATCTTTTGCAGCTGAAGATATTACAATACAATTTAATGATCTGAATTTTCTTAACCAAGTACGTTGGCAGTATACTTGTAAAAACATAGATACAGAGAATTTAACTCTAACAATGGATAAAGATGTAGTTGATTCAATTAAGAAAATGACAATAGAAAACGTAGAAATTACAGATTTTACTGGATTGGAAAAGTTTGAGAATATAAATACATTAACTATTACTTTTAGTAATTGTGAAAAGGAATCTACACTTAATATAATAAAAAATATGACAAATTTAACAAATTTAAACTTGAGAGGAAACGAATTAGGAAATTCAATATCAGCGCTTGGAAGTTTAACAAGTCTAAAAAAACTATATTTAGAAAATAATCATATTAGTGATATAACAGCAATAGGAAATCTAACCAATCTTGAAACATTAGATTTAGCAAATAATATTATTAAAGATATATCGCCAATTATATGGAAATAAGATTGAAAATTTATCAGTTTTAAAAAATAATACAGGGATGACTAAGTTATATATTGGTAATACAGGAATCTCTGATATAACTGAAATAGTACAAAATATGAGCAATTTGACAAATTTTGATTTCCAACAAAATAGTGTTGAAAATATTGATGTTCTTAGAAATTTAAGAAAAATAAAGAAAATGAATATGAGTAATAACAAAATAACAGATATTTCTGCAGTAGAAAATCTACCAGATCTAGTTGAGCTAAGGGCTTTTGAACAAAAAATAGTTGTTTATGCAAATATAGGAGACACAATAACATTACCAAATATTTTTGCTCAGTCAAAGAATACATCTAGTAAAATACATTCAGGTGAAGACTATGAGTTAAGCAATGTTACTCTAAATGGAAATAACTTTACTTTTAATGGGGAAAAATCTACAGTTAAAATTGCTGATGGATATGCTTCTGATACAGAATTAATTGTTGTTAGAGCAGGAAAAAATGATCCTAGTGATAATACAACAGCTGATGGAGAATTACCATATGCAGGTATAAAAATTGGAATAGGAGTTGTATCTTTAGTTGTATTCCTAGCAGTATTTTACATTGTAAAATTAAGAAGATATAAAGATATTTAGAAAATATAAAATATAAAATATAAAAAATGCGAAATTGTTTTTATAACAATTTCGCTTTTTAAAAAACTATGCATAATTTTTTAATTTTGATTTAAGCATTAGCTGCATTTAATTTTTTTGCTAAATTAGATTTTTTTCTAGCTGCTGTGTTTTTTACTATAACACCTTTTGTGCAAGCTTGATCGATCTTTTTAGTAGCTTGTGAAAATAATGTTTTAGCTTCATCTATTTTACCATTTTCTAATGCTTCTTCAAATCTTTTAATAGCTGATTTATATTCAGATTTAATCATACTATTTCTTAAAGTTTTCTTTTCAATTATTTTTACTCTTTTTTTAGCTGATTTTATATTTGGCATTTTTGCACCTCCTTTTAGTACATCCATAAATTAACAACCAATATTCTACCATAAAAATATTGATTTGACAAGTATTATTTTAATTTTTCCTCAATTAATTTTGCAATTTCGTTTGCTTTTTGAGAAATATAAGCTTGGTCTTCGCCTTCTATCATAACTCTAACTAATGGTTCTGTTCCAGAAGGTCTTATTAATACTCTTCCATTTCCTGCAAATTCTCTTTCAAGTTTATCTATGGCATCTTTTATTTGAGCATCTTTATCATAATCATATTTCTTATCAGAATTTACTTTAGCATTTACTAATGTTTGAGGATATTTTTTTACTAAACTTCCTAATTCAGACGCTTTCTTATTTTCTTCAAGAATTGTTTTAATTAACATTAAAGAAGTTAAAATTCCATCTCCTGTAGGGTTGTAATCTAGTAAAATTATATGACCAGATTGTTCACCACCAAGATTATAGCCGTTTTTTAGCATTTCTTCTAATACATATCTATCTCCAACTTTAGTTTGTAGAAACTCCAAACCATTATCTCTAGCATATTTATTTAACCCAAGATTACTCATAACTGTTGCAACGATTGTATCTTTATTAAGTTTATTATGTTTTCTTAAATTTTGTGAAATTATAGCAAGTAGTTTATCTCCATCTATTTCTTCACCATTTTCGTCGATTGCTAAACATCTGTCTCCATCTCCATCATAGGCAATGCCTAGACTTAATTTATTTTCTTTGACAAATTTTTTAATACTATCTAGATGAGTTGAACCGCAATTATCATTTATATTTACGCCATTTGGTGTATTGTTTATAATTTTATAATTTATTCCTAAGTTTTTAAAAACTTTTTCTGCAACTTTATATGTTGCACCATTTGCTGTATCTATTCCAACAACGAAATCTGTTCGATTATTTTTTTCAATAACATCATCAAATAATTTTCTAAAAAAATAAACATATTCATCTTCAAGATCTAAGGCATATTCAGAAATACCAATTTTATCATTTGCAGCAGTATGTTCTTCAAGATTTCCAGAATCCATAATTTCTTCAATTTCTTCTTCTAAGTCATCAGAAATTTTAGTGCCTTTATTACTAAAATATTTAATGCCATTAAATTCATAAGTATTGTGTGACGCTGAAATTACAACTCCTGCATCAGCTTTTAATTTTCTGGTTAAATATGCTACAGCAGGTGTTGGCATTACTCCTAATAATTTTACATTTGCACCATAACTTAGAAAGCCAGCAACCATTGCACTTTCTATTAAAGTTCCTGAAATACGTGTATCTCTTCCTATTAATATTAAAGGAGCATGATCTGTATGTTTAGACAAAACATAAGCTCCTGCTTTGGCTACTTTATATACTAACCCTGGAGTAAGCTCTGTATTAGCTATTCTTCTTATACCATCAGTTCCAAAATATTTTCTCATTTATTGTTCATCCTTTCTGATTTTATTAATCTAATAATTATATTTTAAGATTATGCAACAACAGTAATAATATCACATAGAAACGTTTTAGTCAAGAATATAGGGAGTATGATTACAGCTCAC
>CAYTEX010000111.1:0-4547 GCA_964437015.1 uncultured Clostridium sp.
TAATGTTTCAAATATTTCGTCTGCCTCAACAAAATTATTTATTTTGAATTTTCTTATATATTCTTTATATTTACTATATGTTAGATATTTTTCTTCAAATCCTACATTCTCACAAAATAAAAAGAAGTTCTCATAATCCTCTTTAGAAATATTTTTTTGATCATCAACAACAATTTCATCAAATGGAGTTATTATGCTAGAAACATATTCCATATATCTTCCGTCTGTAATAAAAATATTTTCTTTTCTAGTAATTAGTAAAATTCCTTCTGCTTCAATTTGAGTTAAATATTTTATATTAATAGGATTTGCTATAATTATTCCTTGAAGATTTAATCCTCCCATTTTATTTCTTACTGCTTGTAATCTGTCATTCATATGTTATCTTTTCCTTTCCAGAAATTGAGTTTTCGAAGTTAGCTCTAATTTAATGCTTTGTTTTTACTATATAATCCTACTGTAAAAATATTTAGCAATATATTTATAATTACTGAATATGGAACAAATATTGTAATTAAAGCTCCAATTACAATAAACGGTCCAAAAGGTATATATTCGTCCATTTTTTTTATTCTAGTTACAATTAAAAGAATACTTAATATTGCTCCTATTAAAAATGATAGTAAAGCTATTATTATTATATTTGTAAGTCCAAAAAAAAGTCCTAATGCCCCCATTAATTTAACATCACCAAGTCCCATAGCTTCTTTTCCATATATTAGGCCTCCTAGTAATGTAATTGCTAAAAATATTCCCCCTCCTGCAAGCATTCCTAATAACATATTTATAGAAATTGCCGTATCAAAGAATCCATATATAAATGTAAAAACAAGTCCTATTTCAAACATTGTAAGATTTAGTCTATTAGGTATTATTTGTAATTTATAATCTATAACTACTACACTTATAAGCATTGGCACTAATATTGAATATTTTATTAAGTCAAGGTTTTCTATAAGTGTAGAATGAATTCCATATTTATATAAAATTGCTATATAAACTATACTAGTTATTATCATAATAATATAATTGGGTTTAAATTCTTTTTTGTATTCTTTAAATAAATCTTTTGAAAAAACTCTTTTCTCTTCTGGTAGTCTTTTATTCATCCAATTTACAAATTCCCCAACAAATAATCCGAAGAATTGCAAATAGAATGTAATAACCAATGTTAATGTCATTAATATACTTCATTTTATTTATTCACTCCCTATACATTATTAGAGGTCTGAGGTCGGAAGTTAGAAGTCCGACTTCCTACATCCTACTTCTTACCTAATTTTTATTTTCTTTTTTATCTTACTTTCTATTGGTCTTTTCCATGCAGTATACCAATAATCTTTTGGACTTACAGGATCTACTAATATTGTATACATATTACACCTGTTTCCACCTATTACATCTGTAAAAATTTGGTCCCCTACAACAGCAATATTTTCTGCATTAATGTTGATTTTTTCTTGAACGCGTAAAAATCCACCTTTTGAAGGTTTTTTTGCAAACATTTCATATGGTATGCCTAGCTTGTTTGCAACCATTTCAACTTTTTTCTTTTTATTTGTATTAGATAAAATATATAATGTAATTCCATTATTCTGTAATTCTTTTGCCCATTCAATTGTTTTTTCTGATAAATTTTTATAATAATCTATTAGTGTATTATCTACATCTAAGATTAATGCTTTTATGTTGTTTTTTTTCAGAAAATCTAAAGTAATATCTGTTACTGTTTTTAGATAAGCCTTTGGGTAAATATTCATTATGATCTCCTTTTATTTTAAGATAAATACAATAGCTACTATTACGATTTTTATAATGGTTTCAAAAAAAAGTTGATAATTTGTCATTTTTATTCCCATTTCATTTATAGTATCATAGCTACCTATTATTGATTTTATTTCGTTTTGTGTTAATATATCTGTTTCTTCCATATATTCTTTTGCTAAATATCTTGCTTTTATCATTGCATCATTTTCTAAATAACTTCTTATAAAATAATATACATAGCTAAAAATTATCATTAAACAAAAGAATATATTTTTATTTGGCACTTTACCAAAAACTCCTAAAGCAATTGTAATTGCAAAATATAACAAATATAAATTTGAATACACAAAATTAAATAATAGCATTTTCCTATTTTGTATTGAATGTAAACATTCGTGGCAAATAGTTTGTACTCGTGTATAGCTTTTTTTTACATCTGCAATAATTATTTTGTCTGTTACAGCAATATATAGACAAGTTTGTGTTTCTTTATTTTCTTCAATTTTAACTTTATTATTATGCAATTTATTTAGTACATATTTACATATATTCATATTTGATGGTAATCGATTTGTAAGCTCATTTAGTTTTTTCTCTTCAAATTCTACATATTCTTTTAGTTTTTTCATATTAAAGTCATATATTTTAGCAAGTATTAAAAGAATTATTAGTAATATTAAAATTATAATAGTATATTCCATATGTTCCTCAACTTTTCGAGTTTTTATAAAAATTTAAATCTTAAAAAATATCTTTTACTGCTTCTGATATAATACGATTTACATCTCCTAACAAAACATTAAATTTAAGTTCTGTATCAAAATACGTTTTTATTTCAGGTATTTCAATCAGCTCTTTATACATATTTTGTATATTTAGCATTTTTGCTTCATCAGTTTTACCAGTTTGCATAGTATTTAGCTGTTCTTCATATCTTAATTTATTAAATTCTTCCAATTTCTTTTTATATTCTGGCATTGCCTCAATAGCTTGTTTAGCTATTTTAAAATTATTATATTCTTCTGAAGTTTTAATTTCTTCAGCTAATTTATTTACAGTATCATATACTTTCATAATTTCAACACTCCTCTTAGTTGTCAATGGGGACGGACCTTTTTGACAACAATTTTTTTAATTACTTTTTTACCATAAATTTATGTATAATTGCTATTAATAAGAGAATTATAAATAAAACACTCCCAACTATTTTTGCAACTTGTGTTTTACTTTTATTTGAATAAATTTTCATTGTTTTTGCATCAATAGTTAAATTATTATTTTTATTTTTCTTTATCTCCTTACTAATTTTTATCTCTCCTGTATCTTTATTAATTAATATAATTTTATATGTAGCAGTTTCTAAAGGTCCTACTCCATCATCATTTCCATAAAATTCGTGATAAAAATTGTTATTTCCAATATACTGTCCAAAATATACGCCTTTAAAAGCCTTTTTAGGGTTAGCGTTAAAAAAGGGATCTTTTTCATCAGTATAGTCATTAACATAGTCCCCATAATAATTTGCTAAAACCCATACGTCATATTCTTTTTGTATGTTTTGAAAAATATCATTTTCTTCTTTGATATCTTCATCACTTGCTTTTTTATATTCATTTTTTGAATTATCTACAAGCAAATCTACTATATAATTAGTTGTGTCAATATTTTCTATTTTTAATGTTAAAAATGGGTTAAATGCTGCAGACGAAACTCTAGTCAGCATAACAATAAAAACAAGACAAATAAAAATACCAATTATTCTTCTTTTCATTAATATAAACTCCTATATCCAATTTCTGTCAAAAAGGTCCGTCCCTATTGACAGAAATTGAAATGAGAAGTGAGATGTGAGAAGTGTATTATTAATATGAATTTCACTTCACGCCTCTCACCTCTCACCTCGTTTTTATTTAAAATAAGTTTAAGCATAAGCTTGATTTTTTCTAAAGGTAAGAAGATTTGTAATTTCTCCTCTTGCTTTTTTCTTTTGTTTTGCATTTTTCTCTTGTATAAGCTCTTTTCTTTGTTTTTCTGCGACAGTCTCACATATTGCCTTTTGATATGTAAAATGTGTATCTTGTGCGATTTTATTCCAATTGTATTCATTTCTAACTTTTGCTTTTGCTTTTTTTACCATGCTAGATGCTAATTGGTGATCAAATAATAATTCTATAATTGAGTCTGCAATAGAATTGCTATTTCCACAATAACTTTTCATTCCAGTTTCTCTGTGGTCTACTATTTCATTTAGCCCACCTATGTCTGAAACTACAACTGGAACTTCTGCAAGCATTGCTTCTAGAGCTACTATTCCAAATGGCTCATATGTACTTGGAAATACAGAAATATCTGCAGCTTTATACATTTTTCCAACATCTTTTCCGTTTAAATATCCTGCAAAACATACTTTATTTTCAAGTCCTAAATTATAAACTTCTTGTTTTAGCTCGTTTATCATTCCTCCTTGACCTGCAATAACAAGTTTAGCATCATGGTAATGTTCTAATATTTTCGGCATTGCTCCGATTAAGTGTTGAACACCTTTCTCATATACTAGTCTTCCCATAAATAGTATTATTTTTTCATTGTCCATTGCATATCTTCTTCTAAATTCGTAGTCTCTTTCTATTCCAGCATAATTTGTTATATTTACTCCGTTTGGAACAACATTAATTTTCTCAAAAGGAAGCCCAAATAGTCTTTGTAGTTCTCCTTTCATGTAATTGCTATTTACTATTACTTCTGTAGATTCATATGTTAGCATCCATTCTGTATCATTA
>CAYTEX010000112.1:0-4493 GCA_964437015.1 uncultured Clostridium sp.
GCGGACATTTTTCAGGTGAAATTGGTGAAATTTGTTCACACATATCTGCTATTTTATTTGTGTTTGTTACAACAACCTCATATGCTTTTTCTTCACCTAAATATTTAAATTCATCAAGCATTTCGTTGGTTGTTCTTAAGTACAAAGGGGCTTGATTATCTGCGTCTTTATAACCTTGTCCAGCCTCTAAAATTCTTCTGTAAATTTCATCTTGTGGATCCATAAAATGCACATCACAGGTTGCAACAACAGGTTTTCCAAGTCTCTCTCCTAGTTCAACAATTTTCCTATTTATATCTTTTAAAGCCTCTTCATCTTTTACAATACCATTTCTAACTAAAAACTCATTATTTCCAATAGGTTGAATCTCTAAGTAATCGTAGTCTTGTGCAATTTCTTCAATATCTTCATCTGGTCTTCCAAGCTCTATCGCCTGATATAACTCTCCCGCTTCGCATGCACTTCCTAAAATTAATCCTTCCGAATATTTTTTATACAAACTCTTTAAAATTCTTGGCTTTTTATAAAAATATTTTAAATGTGAAAGAGAAACCAATTTGTATAAATTTTTCAACCCTACATAATTTTTTGCTAAAATAATTGCATGATAAGGCATAAGTCTTTTATATTCTTCAGCTTTGGCTTTTTCGTCTTCACATTTAGTTGCAATATCTTTAACTGTTTTAGCTCCTCTTTTCTTAAGCTCTTTCATCATTTCTTTTAGAACTTTAACAGTTGTATCTACATCATCTAAAGCACGATGGGCTACTAAAACCTCTATTCCTAAATGCTCTGCAATTTTTCCTAATTTATGTTTTTTTAGTTCTGGATATAATTTTCTTGCAAGTGGCAAAGTATCTACATAGGTATAATCAAACTCGTATCCCAAATTTTTTGCAACATTTTTCAAAAATCCAATATCAAATGTTGCATTATGTGCAACTAGTACACTTCCTTTTATAAATTCTAGTACTTTTGGAAATATTTCATCTATTTTTGGGCTATCAATTACCATATCATCTGTAATATGAGTAACTTCTTGAACTCTTTCTGGTATATGTTTTTCCGGATTGACAAATTCTGAAAATTTGTCAACAACTTCTCCATTTACAATTTTCATAATTCCGATTTCTGTAATCTTTTCAGTTTTTGCTGAAAGTCCTGTTGTTTCCAAGTCAAGGACACAATATGTGGTATCTATATCTTGTCCTTTGTCATTTATAACAACAGCTGAACTATCTGGTACTAAATATGCTTCTACTCCATAAATCACCTTCATGTCAGGGTTATCTACGCCTAAAAGTTTATGAGCTTCAGGAAATGCTTGTACAACTCCATGGTCTGTAATTGCAATTGATTTCCATCCCCATTTCATTGCTCTTTTAATTAAATCTGTTGCAGATGTCATAGCATCCATTTGGCTCATTTGAGTATGCATGTGAAGTTCTACTCTTTTTATCTCTGCTAAATCTTGTCTAACTTGTCTTTTTATGCCTTCGGTTTCTATTACAACATTTGCCAAAATTTCCATTTCATGAGTAAAATTGCTTATTCCAGATTTTCCTTCGAGTTTCACACCTTTTGCATTATTTAGCCTATTCATGACTTTAGACTTTTCTTCTGGCTTTAAAAATATTTTACAGCTGATTGTACTTGTTCCATCATAAACATTAAAAGAAACTAAAAATTTACCACTTTTAAGTTCTTTTTCTTCTATTGTTCCAGCAACAATTTCTCCAGATATAGCTGCCATATCATCTTCAGGCGAAATATCTTCTACTTTTATAATATTTGTTTTTAAATTTACATTTCTACCATAAATAAGAGGCGTATCTTCTTCTAATTCTTTTTCAAGTAATTTTTGTTCTGTCATTTGGGGTACATTAGTACCGGTTCTTTTGGTCCCCTGGTGACATTGGTACCGGTTCCTTTTGTCCTTCTTTTTGTCCTTCTTTTTTATCTTCTTTTTTTGCACGTTCTTCCGCAATTTGCTCGCCAATAGCCATATGCTCTAATGCTTTTTCTATTGCTTGTTTTTTGCTAAATTCTCTTTTTTTAGCAAGTTCAAGTTCATCTTTTTCATCTATTACTTCTATAAACTCTATTTTATATTTATATCCAAATAAATTATAAATTACTCTTTCGAGTTCTCTATCTAATTTTCTTCCACGTAAAAAATCTGCCCCTTTAATTTTCATTTTAACAAGTATATCTTTACTATTTACTTCGATTGTGCTTTTTAAAAGTATCATTGGTCTCATAAGCGGATATTTATGTATCATATAGCAAATTAGGTTTTCCCATTCTTTTTCAATTGGTTTAATAGTAACTTCTTCACTATAATTTATTTTTATATCAACATTCGAGAACTGAAATCTCTCTTTTAAGAACTTCTCCAAAAACCAAAGTTCTTTTATTTGAATATAACTTTGGCTATATATATTTATTTCTAATATATTAACATTTTTTATTAAATTTAATGATTCAATTATTGCATCTTTTATATTTGATTCTGTATTGTAGTCACTAAATACTTCTTTTATAAGTTTTTGTTTTTCCATTTAAATCATTCCTTCTAATGTCCTAAAAATTGAAATAGAATTAAATTTCAATTAAGGGAATTATAATACAAAATCAAAAAAATTGCCATATATTTTGGCAATTTTAATATATTTGTTTATTTAATTTTTTATATTCTTCTTGCATTTTAACACATTTTTCTCTTTCTATTTGTTTAATAGTTAAAACTTCTCCCTGATTATTATTTTTTATAAAATCATAAATAAAGTCGTCTCTAAATCCAATTTTTTCTGCATCTTTAAGGTCTGATCCATAATAAACTTCTTTAATGTTTGACCAAATTATTGCAGATAAGCACATTGGACAAGGATATCCTGTTGCATATAGTTTACATCCAGTTAAATCATGAGTTTTAAGTTTTTTCCCTGCTTCTCTAATAGCATTCATTTCAGCATGTGCTGTAGGATCATGTGTCCCAAAAACAGTATTTGAGGTAACTGCAATTATTTTATCATCTTTTACAATAGCAGCACCAAAAGGCCCTCCTTCGTTATTTTTCATAGTCTTTCTTGCTTCTTCAATTGCTAAATCCATTATCATGAAATGTCACTCCTTTTACCCTACTTTTATTATGACTTTCCTAGTATATAAAAATCAGCAATTAATTTATCTAATTTAACACTTAAGTCATAAATAATGCTATAATCTTTTCCTTCTTCTATACTTTTATTTAATTTATCTCTTAATTTACAAATTTCATCATTTAGCATTTAGAAATCGCTCCTTTATGTCAAAATATTTTTTATTTCTTTTTTCTATTACATTTATATCTAAATTAGCACATTATTTATTTAACGTCAAGAGTTTTCCATTAATTTCCATTTTTTTCGTACAACTAAATTCTATATTTTTTAGTTTTTTTTGACTACATTTTTCATTTTTAGACTTTATAATTAACTAAATGATAATATTTATCAATATACTACCGACAAAACCATTTTATCATCCACAAAATATTGTTTCAAAACTTGATTTACAAAATCTATATCTACTCCATCTATTTCTTCCAGATAGTCAAAAGAATCTATCCCCTTCATAAAATCTGACAAAAACATTCTAGAAATTTCTGTCACATCATTATACTCTTTTATATATTCCCCATATATCATTTTTTTAATTCTATCAAAATTATTTTTATCTAATTTACTTTCTTTAAATTCTTTTATTTTGTTTTTGAATTTTGTATATACCATTTCTGGATCATTTGCGCTTTCTGATATTAAAATATGTGCATAACTATCAGTAAATTCGTAAGATAGGCTTGGAGAAGAAAACAAATTTCCATCTTGATAAAGTTCTTTATATAGACTTGAACTTTCCCCAAATAACATATTTAAAATAATTTGCATTGCAATATGTGTTCTCACTTTTTCGCTTTGTGTTACAGGTTTGCATTTAATTCCTATTGTAAAAAGTGGTTTAGAAATTTCAAATTCCTGTTCTACCTTTTCTTTGACTATTGATTCTTCTTCCTGCTCATAAATTCTTGTTATTTCTCCAGTTTGTTTTTTATCAATTAACCTTTTCTTAATTTCTTCAAGCAATTTTTCTGGTTCAAAATCTCCACTTACAACCAAGCACATATTTGATGGATTATAAAATGTATTATAGCATTTATATAAAATGTCTTTATCTATATGGCTAATTGTTTCTATTGTACCTGTAACATCTAGCTTCACTGGGTTTGTATGATACATTGCTTCTAAAGCATTTAAATAAACTCTCCATTCAGGGTAGTCATCATACATTCTAATCTCTTGGCCAATTATTCCTTTTTCTTTTTCGACATTTTGATCTGTAAAATAAGGATGTTGAACATAGTCCATAAATTCATCTAAAGCCTCATAAAAATTGTCTGTACATTCATATAAATATGCTGTATGATCATTTATTGTATATGCGTTTGCAGATAC
>CAYTEX010000113.1:0-4476 GCA_964437015.1 uncultured Clostridium sp.
TGTCAATAATTTTTGAATACTTCATTAAAAAATAGCTTTATTTTATTAGCGAATATTTCACTTATGTATAATCTTGAGTTAGACCGCTCGCCGCGGGGCAGGCTCAAGATTTATTTTTTGTTTTAAATTTTAAATTTTTGTAAATACTATCTATAGGCGATAGATTTATTTATGATGCTTTTGCATCTTTTAGATAAAATTCATTAATTAAATCAATGACTACGTTAGGTAAAAATTGATCATAATCTAATGAATCAGTGTCTATAGAGTCTTTAGATATCAACTCTAAAGGCTGTACATCATATATCGTATTGTTAGATTTTACTCGCATACCAATTTTCTGACTTAAATAAATTTGGACTTTAGTTTTTGGTGGCAATCTTTTATCTATTATTTGGAATTTACTATTCTTAATAGAAAATACACCAGCATTATCAATAGTTCTTTCAAATCTAACACATAAAAGTTCATCAAGGTTATACCTTTTAGGTAGTTTTAAGAACACACTTTTTTTACTAATTGGCTCTACAGCAAATTTAGAATTATAAATTTTAATATACTCAACTAAGAATTTATTTGCCTCATCTATTGTTTTAATTTTATTAATTCTAAATTCTGTAACAAGTCTACTTTGTAATGTTTCCCACAGTCTTTCTATTCTTCCTTTTGCCTGAGGAGAAGATGCTGCAAACATTTCGATTCCGAGTTCTTCAACTATTCTACCGAATTGAGTTATACCTTTTTCTCGACCACTTAACTGTTCTTCTATGGTTATGTGGTCGTCAACTTTTTTTGGCGGAAAAAACACGCTATATTTATCCGGATAAAGGGAAATTGGTATCCCATAATTTTCTAAAGTTTGTCGTAATACTTCTAAATACCCAAGTAAACACTCATTCTTACACATATATAATCCAGTAATTTTACCTGTTGCATCGTCTATAAAACCGTGTAAAGAATATTTTTGACCATCTCCAAACCAATCAAAAGGCGTTCCGTCAGCTTGTAACATCATTCCTTCACATTCCTTTCTTTTTCTTCTGTGATGTAGCTTAGCTTTCCTATGTTTTTTTGGGCTTTTTATTCCCGCATTTCTTAAAATATTATAGAGAGCAGAATAAGATATATCAATATTTTCTCTTTCTTTTAAAAGTTCTTGAAAGTGTTTAAAATTAGATATTTCATATTCATAAGAGCTTCTAAGTTCTAATATTTTTTTTCGCGTTTCATCTGGTATGGTGTTTTTAGGTTTTCTACCACGATTTCCATGTTGAATGGATTTGACGCCGTTTTCTTTAACCTCCTTTTTTATCTGTTTTACACGACGTTCAGAAAGACCTAAAGCAATAGCGACTTGTTTTACAGTACATTGTCCCTTAATACATGCTTCAATTAAAGTAGCTCTTTTCAAATCTTTTTGTTTTAACATTAAATATTCCACCTTCCTATTTTAACTAATTTTAGAAGATTTATAAATTTAGGGTGAAATCTTCGTTTATAAACTTTCAAGGTGATTGTATCATAAATTAAATACAAGCAACTTAACATAAGATTGACTTTTTGCCTTGATTTTGATATAATAACCCCTATACAGCACTATGCTGTTATAGAATTTTCCTATTATTTCCTTTATAATTTGGCTTAATAGCCAATTAATCATAAATATTATATACAACTCAGTGTTAAAGGAGGGAGATTTACACAAAGATTAAATTCGGTAGCACATTGAAATTTAAAAATGGAGGTATTATTATGGGGTTCATTCTTATTGGAATAATCATAGCGGTACTATTGTTTTTTGTTGCTTGCCGTCTTAATGATATTTACCCGTTGGTATACGTGATAGCTCTATCTTTTTTAGGTGGAATCGTTGCTGGACTTTTTGTACCTACAGGCGGCTATAAACCCATTCAAGAAGTTCAGACAATTGAATTACACGCTTTGTCCAATCAAACAATTTCTACTGGAAATGGTTCTATATTTTATGTAAGTATCAGTGCCAATAATAGCTATACGTTTTATAGACAAATTGATTCAGAATTTGCTGATGAAAACGCTAAGGCTTACACTTCTAGGACTATTTCAGGAAATAACATTACTGTTATAGAGGAAGAAAATTGTCAAACTCCGAGATTAATTATTTATACTCAAGATCCATACATTACCTTTTGGTCGTTTGGTATAGGATGTCAATTAGAAAAATATGTATTTTATGTTCCAAAAGGTACGATAGCACATGAAATCTCACTTGGGTAGTAAATCTTTGTGTGATAGGCGAGGATAATATTCCTTGCCTATTTTTTATAAGAAGGTATTGAATGTTTACAAATTTTATGTTAAAGTAAATACAATAAATCGAATTATATAAGAAATCTTGAAATAGAGTATGTCATTTTTTCGCATACTTGTTTCGAAATCGCTACAAAATAAATGTATTCGAACTTTTTAATAGAGTTCGTTTTTTTGTACTAAAAATTTAAGATTAGCAATATGTATGAGCCAAAGCTAATGGACTGGTCTTATATATAATACTAAAGAATATTATGACGCTAGTTTAATTTGCAAAATTATGTAAAACGTGCTATAATGCTAATGTATAAATTTTGTTACCCAAAAAGTATAACAACTTGGAGGGTAAAACCTCCAAGCAATTGAAGGAGGATTCAAAATGAAAATAGGTTTTTATGCAGGTAGTTTTGATCCATTCACAAATGGTCATCTACATGTAGTTACTCAATCGGCAAAACTCTTTGATAGAGTTATCATTGGAATTGGTGTTCATCCAAAGAAAATACGGCGGTTTGACAAAGAACTGATGCAGAACGCAATTGAGCAAGTTCTTGTTCGTAACAATCTTAACAATGTAACAGTTATTTCTTATGATAATCTTTCCGTTGATGTAGCCATAGAAAATGATTCAACATTTTTAGTCAGAGGTATCAGAAATGGTATGGACTACGAATATGAAGAAAATATGGCATCTATCAACGAAGAAATATCTGGACTTGATACTGTTTATATTCGAGCAGGTAACTTGGGTAATATCAGTTCAAGTATGGTTATGGAATTGCTTAGGAATAATAAAGATGTTTCAAAATATCTTCCTGAGGAAGTCAAGGCATTGGTAAGAAAATAAAACCAAAAAAGAGAAGGCTTGAGAGATTATCTCATGCCTTCTTCTTTTGCCTGAATTTTAGATAAATTGATAACTTTTCCTTCCTCTGCTGCAAGAGTTCTATGGAATATAGATTTTTCACTTATTCTATCAAGGATTTTTCTCATAGTTTGAGCTTGATAATCGTTTTCAAATATGTAATCGAATTTAATTTGTGAATAATCTATACTTGCAGAATCTCTTTTATCAAAGTATTCTTCTGATATATTATCTCTTTCCATTACTTTGTTTTTTCTTCTGGCATCATCTGATGTCACTAAAATTTTACAATCACATTTTTTCCAATATCTACTATGTGGTAATAAAATCCATTCCAATACTATAGTTTCGTCATTTTGAGATAAAATTGAGTCTAATTGTTGTTGCATAAAATCCCATGTTAAATCAGATAATTCTTTCATTTTATGTCTTTGGGTAAATATTATATCTCCCATTTTTTTTCTATCTAACTTACCATTTTTGTCTAAAATTTCAGTTCCAAATTTTTCACATAATGTATCCAAAATCTCTGGTCTAAATATAGCTTCGTGTCCAATTTTAGCTATATCTATGTGTTTACATTTTAGTTCTTTAGCTAAAAGGGAAGCAAATGTTGTTTTTCCACTTCCTGATTTTCCTGTAATACCAATAACGTTCATAACTATACCTCCATAGATATTATACTATAAAAATAGCTAAAAATAAAGATATTTGGAAAGTTTTAGGCAAAGTGTTGTATTTTAATAAAATTATAATATAATTTTATTAACTTGATTGATTATTATATCAATCGTTAATGAGAGAAAAAAGTTGTATATAACTACGCTACTTGCTCCATAATATTAAAGTCAAACCACTGAGTTCGACGTTTTTTATACTTGGCTATTGTTTTCCGCCTTTAATATGAGCATGAGATTCATTTGATTTAAATATAAACATATAAAACACCTCTAGTAACATTCTGTTAAAACTATTAATAGTATGTTAAAGGTGATGATATGTATAATAGAGAAGCTGTATATGAATATGCAAAAAAGTGGGCATACGGAAGAAATCCTAAATATTATAATTTTGATTCAGTTGGGGGAGACTGCACAAATTTTGTATCACAATGTATTTTTGCAGGATGTAAGCAAATGAATTATGATAGAAATAATGGATGGTATTATATAAATGGAAATAATAAATCTCCATCATGGACAGATTTTTTCGCATTCTTTAATTGTAGTAAAGAATGGAACTAATACAACAAGTACTTTAATTGCTGCACATACTTATGATATATTTGGAAAAAGCGTAAGTGAATATGGATTTGAAAAATA
>CAYTEX010000114.1:0-4452 GCA_964437015.1 uncultured Clostridium sp.
AAAACATATTATAAAATTAAAAGAAAAAAAACATAGAAGAGAATATAATGAAATTATTATTGAAGGTGCTAAAATAATTAAAGAGGCAATAGAAGAGAATGTAAATATAAAAAACATAATTATTAGTGAAGAAGCTCTTAATAGTGAGTTAGTGAAAAAACAACTTAAATCTATGATAGAAGCAGAAAATTATATATTAGTACCAAATAATATATTTAAATTAATTTCAGATGTGGAAAAACCACAAGGAGTTCTTGCAGTTATTGAAAAAAATATGTATAATATAACAATAGATTATAAACAAGATATAATACTTATTTTAGATAACATACAAGATCCCGGAAATTTAGGAACTATTATCAGAACAGCAGATTCTGTTGGATTGACTCAGATTTTGGTATCTAAAGGAACAGTAGATTGCTATAATTCAAAAGTGTTAAGATCTACAATGGGAGCAATTTTTAGAGTAAATATAATAGAAATAGAAAATTTAGAAAAGAGTATTGAAGAAATTAAACAAAATAAATTTAAAGTAGTAATAACATCACTTCAAACTAATAAATCAATTTATGATATAAAGTTAAATAAAGTTGCTATTGTAATTGGAAATGAAGCAAATGGTGTTTCAAAAGAAATTAAAGAATTAGCAGATATAAATGCAATTATCCCAATGAAAGGAAAAACAGAAAGCTTAAATGCATCTGTTGCTACTGGAGTTATATTATATGAATATTTAAGACAAAGTATGTATGAATAAATAGGAGAGGAAAAATATACAAATGAATGATGAAAATAAAAATGCGTATTCAGAAGTAATAGAAATTTTAAAATGGGTAGATGATGAAAAAAAATTAGAAGCTCTCCCAATGGAAATGTTAGAACTATTAAAGTCAAAATCAAACCCAGAATATAAACCAAATTTAAATAAAGATATACCACTTGAGGAGCAAAATATACAGCCAGAAACTTTTGCAATTTTAAATTGGATTTCTCAAAAGTATTGGAGTGGAGAATTTGAAGATAAATTTGAAATAGATGCTATTGCAAAAGAAAATGAAGAAGAAAAGAATATAATTGATATAGAAGAAAAAATAAAAGAAAATGCAGTCTCTGAATTAGAAAATAAAGAGAATATTGGAAATATAAATACAATATCAGATTTAGATGGTACAGAAAAGGAAAGTTCTAATTTACCTGTATTATTTGATAATTTAAAATGGTATCAAAAAATAAGAATAAAAGTTATTGAATTTCTAAATAGGATTTTTAGAAGAAATAAATCAAAAGAAAACCATGAAGGGAACGTTTTATGAGACCAGTTATAGAAAAAAATAGATTTGGTGTGAGACATGTTGTATATATAATAATGATTACAATATGTGTAATAGCAATAGGATTTGGTGTATATATGCAGTTTTTCCAAGATGAAAAATTAGGGGTTATTTTAGGAATAACAAAAGAAGAAGAAGATACTGAGCTAAACAACTTAAAAGACAACTTTTTTAATATATTTTCTAATAATATAGATGTATTGGAAGCGTATGATGGGAAAATTACTAAAATAAAAGAAGATATGGAAGTTGTAGTTACAGCATATACTAAAGAAGAACAAGGAGAAAACTATAGCATAAATTTAAAAATCCCTTATTTTAATGTAAAATCAGAAGAAGCGGTTAAAATAAATAAAGAGATTCAGTCAACATTTGTAAATAAAGTCGAAAGTGTAAGTTCATCAAAATCAGAAAATAGCATAATTTATAATGTTAAATATAAAGCATATATACATAAAAATATTTTATCACTAGTAATACTTTCAGAACTAAAAGAAGAAAATAGTAATCAAAGAATTATAATTCAAACATATAATTATAATCTAAGTGAAAATAAATTAGTTACAATAGGAGAGATAATACAAAATAAAAATATTGATGTTACTCAAGCTAACAAAAATATAAAAGAAACAATCGATTCATCACAAAGTGAAAATATTAAATTAAAAGAATTAGGATATGAAGTTGATTTAAGAAACTCAGATAGTGAAGAATATAAAATACAAAATGCAGACCAATTTTTCATTGGGGAAAAAGGATATTTATATATAGTGTATCCTTATGGAAATAAAGAATTTACGAGTGAAATGGATTTGATAATATTTAGATAAAAAATTCAAAAAAAGAGAAACTTTAGGTTTCTCTTTTTTAGAAAATAAAAGGGGATGTTTTTACTTTTTAGTTAATTGTTTTCAATTAACTATATATAATATACAATATAAATTTGTCCATTGTGTGAATTAAATGTGAAAATTAGCTTTGTTCTCCTAAAGTTAACGTAATTTCTTTTTCTGCTCCATCTCGTTGAACTTTAAGCTTCATTGTATCACCAATAGAATGAGTATTTTTTATTTCATTTAATTCATTCATAGTTTTTATTCTCTTGTCATCAGCTTCTATAATTACATCTCCAGCTTTAAGACCAGCTTTTTCAGCAGCTGAAAATTCATCTACAGTAACAATATAAATACCTTCAACCATATTATATCTTTTGGCAGTTGCCTCAGTTAAATCTCTTCCTGAAATTCCAATATAAGGTCTTTTTACTTTTTTGTATGTTTTTAATTGATTAATTACATCAGTTGTGGAGTTAATTGGTATTGCAAAACCAATACCTTCGACACCTGTGCTTGAAACTTTTAAAGTATTTATTCCTATTACTTGACCTTGTGAATTTACGAGTGCCCCTCCACTATTACCAGAGTTTATTGCTGCATCTGTTTGAATGCATGTGTAAGCGGTAGTTTTTTCGCTGTCTTCAACTTTTCTGTTTATAGCACTTACAACACCACAAGTGATGGTAGTACCTAAATCTAAAGGATTTCCGACAGCCATAGCAAATTCTCCAACTTTAACAGTATCAGAATCAGCAAATTCGGCGGCTGTTAAACCTGATTTTTCAATTTTTAAAACAGCTAAATCAGTTTGAGAATCTTTGCCAACTATTGTTGCATCATATTGTGTTTCATCATTAAACAATTTTATTTTAATAGATTTTGCTTCTGATATCTCATAATAAGTAGATTGTGATTCAGAACTAACAACATGATTATTTGTAACTATATATCCATCTTCACTAATAATAATTCCAGAGCCAGAGGCAGTTGCTTGTGAAGTAGAATTTCCTCCACCAAAACCAAACATACTAAAATAATTTGATGTTGTAACATCATAGGTAATAGATATACCAACAATTGATGGTAAAATCTTACTTGCAGCAAATACGGCAGTATCTGAATAATTTGAAAGTGATACCAAATTTGGATTAACAATTCCGGCGTTTTCATAAGATGTAGAATTTTTAGAATTAGTTTCTCCTAATATTTTTTCTTTTATGCTTGGAACTCCAAAACATGTTCCAAGAACTAAAGAGCAACCTAAAACACCACTTATAAATGGAGTTACAATATTTTTTCCAAAAGATCCTTTTGAATTACTATTAAATACATTTCTAAATTCGTTTTCTTCCATAAATTTTTTCCTTCTTTCTTTGTTTATAAATATATATTATAATAATTATTTTAAATAATACAATAAGTTTGTGAAAAATTTGTGAAAAATTTATAAAATTTGTGAAAAAAGTATTGACTTATGTAAAGTGACGTGGTAATATATCCCACTTCCAACCTCTTACCTCTTACTTTAAATTCTTCTTGCTTTTTAGTACTATACTATGGTATAATATATCCATAATCTAATTAAAGGAAAAGAGGCTAATTATGGGATTTTTTGATAAACTAAAATCAGGATTAAGTAAAACAAAAGAATCATTTGATTCAAAAATAAATAATGTATTTAGTAATTTTAGAAAAGTTGATGAAGACTTTTTAGAAGAACTAGAAGAAGTTCTAATAATGTCAGATATGGGAATGGACACATCTGTTAAGATTGTTAATAATCTAAGAAAAAAAATAAAAAGAGAAAATATAAAAGATGAAGAAGAAGTAAAGCAAGCATTAAGAGAAGAGATACAAGCTATTTTTGATAATGTAGATAATTCTTTAAAGTTAGAGACCAAACCTTCAATTATACTAGTTGTTGGAGTTAATGGAGTTGGAAAAACAACGTCAATAGGAAAAATTGCAAATAGACTTAGAAAAGAAGGTAAAAAAGTTGTAATTGCAGCAGCAGATACATTTAGAGCAGCAGCAGTTGAGCAGTTAGAAATCTGGGCAAAAAGGAGTGGCTCTGAAATTGTAAAAAGAGCAGAAGGTGCAGACCCCGCATCTGTTGTATATGATGCAATTAGAATTACAAAAGAAACTGATAGTGATGTTTTAATAGTAGACACAGCAGGAAGACTTCATAATAAGAAATATTTAATGGACGAACTTCATAAAATTAAAAAAGTAATAACAAAAGAAATGGGGGATTTATCTCAAGAAGTACTTTTAGTAATTGA
>CAYTEX010000115.1:0-4429 GCA_964437015.1 uncultured Clostridium sp.
TCGAAACAAAATTAAAATCACTTCCACTATCAGACAAAAATGCAAGAAACTTTGTAAGATTTTTCTTAGCAGGTGCAACTGAATGTGAAATAGATAAACAAGGAAGATTTTTGATTCCTAGTAATTTGAGACAAGCGGCAAATTTAGAAAAAGACGCAGTAATTATAGGAGTTGGAACAAGACTTGAAATTTGGAATAAATCAACATGGAAATCTAAAGATGAAGAAATTTCTGCAGATGATATTGCAGAAAATATGACAATGCTTGGTATATAATATTTTCCACATAGGAAAATTTATATAATAATCATATTCTAAAAAAAATGGAATTGATTATGTTAAGAGCAAAAGAAAAAAGAACGAATGAAAAAAAGATAATATACAAAAGATAAAAATACAAAAGAAAACAATACAAAAGAAATCTGAAACACAAAAGACAAAATAAACAAAAGAAAGTTGATACAAAAGACACCCTATTTCTCTACATAAGATAAGTTTTACAAAAGAAAGAATACAAATATTAAAAATTACAAAAGCAATAAGGTTACTAAAGATATATACTAAGGAAAACAGTACTAAAGACATATGTACATAAGATATAAGCAACTAGTATATACTTTGGTAATTTACTAGTTGCTTAAAATTTTTATTTTATAATATTAGAGGAGAAAATGTGGAATTTAAACATAAACCAGTACTATTAAATGAGACTATTGAAGGTCTAAACATAAAAAAAGATGGAATATATGTTGATGGAACTTTAGGAGGAGCTGGACATAGTATAGAAATATTAAAAAGACTAGATTCATCTAAAGGAATATTAGTTGGACTAGATAGAGATCAAGAAGCAATAGAAGCAGCAAAGCAAAAATTATCAGAATATACAAATGTAATATATGTACATAATAACCATGACAATATTAAAGAAATTCTAAATGAATTAAATATAGAGAAGGTAGACGGAATTCTTTTGGATTTAGGAGTTTCATCTTATCAACTTGATGAGAGAAGCAGAGGATTTAGTTATTTAGGTTCAAATGAGCTTGATATGAGAATGGATAAAACGCAAAGATTAACAGCAAAAGAAGTTGTAAATAATTACAGTGAGGAACATTTGGCAAATATTATTTATGAATATGGGGAAGAGAAGTTTTCTAGGCAAATTGCAAAAAATATTTGTATACAAAGAGGAAAAAATAAAATAGAAACTACTGATGAATTAGTAAAAATAATAGAAAAATCAATTCCTAAATTAAATCCAAAAGAGGGTCATCCGGCAAAAAGAACATTTCAAGCAATTAGAATAGAAGTAAATGACGAAATTAGGCCACTAGAAAAAACGATAACAAACTCTATAGAGGCTTTAAAATCTGGTGGAAGATTATGCGTAATTACATTTCATTCTTTAGAAGACAGAGCCGTTAAGACAGCAATGAACAGAGCTAGAGGAATGTGCACATGTCCTAAGGAAATACCATATTGCGTATGTGGTGCGAAAGTTTTAGGAAAAGTAATTACAAAAAAGCCAATAATTGCAAGTGATAGTGAACAAAAAGATAATTCAAGATCTAAAAGTGCTAAGCTTAGAATTTTTGAGAAAATATAGAATTAAATAAAAAAAGAAAAGAGGTGAACAAATAACTTATGCCAAAATACAATTATGAATATGGAACTACTCCAAGAAAACTTCAACCAGAATATAATCCACAAAAACAAAAAAAGAATAAAAAATACCAAGAACAGTTAAAAATAAATGAAAAACAAAGAAGAGAAAATATGAAATTGGAGAAAAAGAAACATAATAAAAATGTAGCATTTATTATTGCAATCTTTTTAATTTTACTTGCTATAAGTTATAGAAGTTCACTTATAAATGAAAGATTTAGTGCCATACAAAAAGACAAAGAAACATTGTCAGCATTACAAAAGACAAATGATCAGTTAGAGGTTAGTATAGAAAGTAGTTTAAATCTTAAGAATGTTGAAGAAGTTGCTAAAGATAAACTAGGAATGCAAAAATTAGACAATGATCAAAAAGTATATGTAAATTTAGATAAAAAGGACTATGTTGAAGCATCTTCTGAAGATATAGAAATTGAAAATAAAGAAGATACTAATTGGTTTATAAAAATTTTAAATAAACTCTTAGGAAAATAATTTATAAAAAAGTTATAAAACAAAAAACTCTACAATAAATTTTATTGTAGAGTTTTTTGGGGGTTTTTATGAAATCTATTAATTTAAAAAATAAAAAAAAGCTAAGAAATACAATGTTTATTGTTTTTTTTGTTTTTTTTGCACTTACAGTTAGAATTGGAATTATTCAATTTGTAAATGGAAAAGACCTGCAGACTATGGCTTATGAACAACAGGTTCAACAAAGGGCTATTAATGCTAAAAGAGGAACAATTTACGACTCTACAGGAAAATATATTTTAGCAGAAAGCTCAACAGCATATACAATAACTGTAAATCCAACTAATATTGCAAATGAGAATAAAGAAAAAGTTGCGAAAAAAATAGCTGAGATTTTTGAACTTGAATATGAAACTGTTTTAAAGAAAGTAAAAAAAAGAAGCTCCATTGAAACAATAGTAAAAAAAATAGAAAAGGATAAAGCAGATATATTAAGAATATGGTTGATGGAAAATAATATAGAAACAGGCATAAATATAGATGAAGATACAAAAAGATATTATCCATATAGCAATTTAGCTTCACAAGTAATCGGATTTTGTGGAGGAGATAATCAAGGAATTGATGGAGTTGAGGCAAAATATGATGATATTTTATCTGGAAAAAAAGGGGCAATTTCAAAGGCAACAGATGCGCTAGGAGCTGAATTAGGTACTGAAGGTGAAAATTATAGTTCACCAGTTGATGGAAAATCTGTAGTCCTTTCAATAGATATGACAATTCAATCTATTGTTGAAAAACATTTAGAAGAAGCATGTATAGATAATAACTGTACAGATGGAGGAAATATTATTGCTATGAATCCAAAAAATGGAGATATATTAGCAATGGCGACATATCCATCATATAATTTGAATACACCATATACAATAAATAATGATGAATTAAATGTCAATTGGGAGAATATAGACCAAGCTGAAAAGACAAAAGCACTACAGGCAATGTGGAGAAATAAAGCTATTTCAGATACTTATGAGCCTGGATCAGTATTCAAATTAGTTACTGCTTCTGCAAGTTTAGAAGAAGGAATAACAGATACAGATAAATCAGGAGAATTCTGTTGTACAGGATCAATTACTGTAGCACGGAGCTAGAATAAAGTGTTGGAGATATTATAGACCACATGGAAGTGAAAGCTTAAGAGAAGCTTTAATGAACTCGTGTAATCCAGTTTTTATTGGTTTAGGACAGAAGTTGGGTGTAGAAACATATTTTAAATATTTAAACAAATTTGGATTGCTTAGCAAAACTGGAGTAATGCTTCCTCGGAGAAGCAAATAGTATATTTATAAAACAAGAAAAGTGTGGACCTGTTGAACTTGCGACAATAAGTTTTGGGCAAAGATTTGAGATAACACCAATTCAGCTTGTAACAGCTGTTTCAACTATATCAAATGGAGGTAACTTAATTACACCAAGAATAATAACAGCTACAATTGATTCAAAAACTGGAGAAAAAACAGAGCTTCCTGTTGAAAATAAAGGAGAGGTGATTTCAAAAGAAACATCTGAAAAAGTTCTAAGTATGATGGAATCTGTAGTATCTGAAGGAACAGGTAAAAATGCAAAAGTAGAAGGATACAGAATTGGTGGAAAAACTGGAACATCAGAAGATGGAGTAAATACAGGAAAATATGTAACATCTTTTTGTCGGAGTAGCTCCAATTGATGACCCTCAGATTGTGCTTCTTATTACTTTATATAATCCAACAGGAGAAGGAGGACACCAAGGAGGTGGTGTTGCAGCACCTGTTGGGGGGCAAATTTTTTCAGAGGTTTTACCATATTTATGTCCGGAGAATAAAATTGAAACTAATAAAGAAAGTGAATGATTAATTTGAATGTTATTTAGTAAAAATTTTCAATAAAATAGTATATATAAAGCTTTTTGCTATTGAAAAAATAATAGTAAATGTGATATAATGATTATGCAAATTAAAAATGGAGAGGTGATTAAAATGGCAGATTTGTCCGACTATTATCTGAGAATGTTAAAAATAAGAAAAGAAAATATAGATAGATTTGCTATTTTAGCAGATCTTAAACATTTTTAAACTAATTTTTACATTCTCTTTTAATTAAAAAATTGTTTTAAAACATAAAATTAAAGGAGGATAAAATGGAAAAAGAAAATGAAATAAAAAATATGGTAGAAAACAATTTGAATGAAGCTGATGACATACAATTAGTAGATTTAGCAGTATCACTTTCTGATTATGAAGACGAAGAATTAA
>CAYTEX010000116.1:0-4383 GCA_964437015.1 uncultured Clostridium sp.
GATGATAAGGTTCTTTGTTTTGATGATTTAGAGAGAGCAAATGTTGATGTTATTGATATTTTAGGATATATTAATAATTTTGTTGAACATGATCATATAAAAACTATAATAATATGTAATGAAAAAGAGCTTTCAACAAAAATTAAAAACAGCAATTTAGAGATGAAAACTTTTATTGCAACATATCTTTTAGACAAACAAGGTGAACTTGAAAAGAAAGATATGCCAATGGTTGAAAAAATTCAAGACAAAATTGAAACAGTTTTTGATAAAGCAATAGATTATGAAAGAATCAAGGAAAAGCTAGTTGGGGAAACTTTTGAATATGCACCTCAATTTGATTACATCATAAATGGTATACTTATGAGATTTGAGCAAAATAGAGATTTAATCAGATTTTTAAGGGAAAATACGGAACTTATAATTAGTACATTTAAGAAAAGTGGAACAAGAAACTTACGTATATTAAAACATGCATTAAATGACTTTAGCAAGATATATGATGAAGTAGGTAAATTATATCCAAATACAAACAATAGAGTTATGCAGACAATGCTTATATTTACTATAGCAGTATCTTTTGAAATTAAAACAGGAAAAATAATAAAAGAAAAATTTAAGAACATAGGAAATAATGAAGAATATAAGTCAATTTTAGTTTCTTCAAGGGTTTTAATGGATGACAGGCAATTTTATATAAAGGAATTTGACGGAAATTATTATTATAATTTTAAAGCTGAATATAGATTTTTTAAATTTATAGAATATTATGTAAGAACTAGAATATTTGATATGAAAACTTTTAAAGCAAATATGGATGAAATTAATACAAATCCAGATGATAAAAAAGTTCCTTCGTACAAAAAAATATTAGTAGAAGAATATTGGAAGTTACCAGATAATAAGTTTACAGAGACAGTTAATGAAACAATAGAAGAAGTGAAAAATGGAGAACTTGAACTAATCGATGTTGTAAAACTTTATGAATACTTTGTATATTTTTCAAAAAGTAATCTTATAAGTATGGACATAGTTACATTACAAACGATATTCTTAAATGGAATGAATTTAGCTTCTCTTCATTCAAGTTATTGTCCAAATGTAGATGAAGAGCTAGGTAAAGTTGTTATAAGAGAGGAAAGCCAAAACATTGATAAAGAAATGCGAGATGTAATGCTAAGATTTGAAATTTTAAATAATCAATTGCTTGAAAAAGAATACAGAGAAAAAGCAGACGATATATTTAAATGTATCCCAATTAAAATGGAACAATTTTATGCTAGATTTGATAAAGAATGTGAAAATATACCAATATTAAAATATTATGATGCATTCCAAATATTCCAAAGAGTATCGTGCGCAAGTAATGAAGACATAGTACTAATTAAAGAAAAATTAATAAAAAGATTAAAAGAAAACAAAGAAGTTGCAAATGAAGAATTGGGTAATTTAACAAAATTGAAAAGGGTAATAGATGAATATATAGAAGGAAAAGGAACAACAATAAAAGTAGTTTTATTAAGGGAATTTTCAAAAGAGTTGGGAGAAGCATTAGAGGAATAAAATGATGACATAAATAGACACAAATTAAAAAGAAAAACGTACAATAGAAAAATGAATTAGAAAGGATAAAAATATAAGAAGTAATAAAAAGATGTCATCTGGTATAACATTAATAGCACTTGTAGTAACTATAATTATTTTGCTTATATTAGCAGGAATATCAATTCAGATGCTAACAGGTGATAATGGAATATTAACAAGGGCAGGAGAGGCAAAAGAGAGCACAGAAAAATCTCAAATATTAGAGGAAGTTAGATTAGATATAGCAGGAGCTCAAATTCAAAAAAATGGCAAGTCACTAGATAAAAGTGAATTGAAAGAAATATTAAAAAAATATTTTAAAGATGTGGATCAAATTGATATACCTAATGAGATAACTTCATCAACTAATACAGAATTAATAACACTTAATGAAAAATACACAGTTAAATTATCAGAGATTTATTCTGGAAAATTAGCAACATTACCTGCTGGGTTATACAAGTCAGGAACAAATGAACAAATCAGTTCGTGGACGGATATTGTCGGAAATGGAAAATGTGTAACAATTAGTAATAGTGGTGTACTCGAGAGAAATGCTTTTGAAGTTGGGGATATAAAGGTGAAATTAGTAATTGACAGTAGTGTAAAAACTATTGGAAATATGAGTGGTATTTCACAATTAGAAGAAGTAGAAATTCCAGAAGGTGTAACAAGTATTGAATCTTATGGCTTTTCTGGATGTTCAAATTTGAAACGTATTGAAATTCCTAGTTCTGTAACTAGTATATCTAGTGCATTTTCAGGATGTTCTAAATTAGAAAAATTAGAAATTCCAGATGCAGTTACAAGTATTAGTGGAGGAACTTTAGCTGGTTGTGTAAAACTTGAAAGCATCTATATACCAAATGGTATAAAATCATTTGTAGGTGGATTATTCTATAATTGCTCAAGTTTAACAGATGTATATTATGATGGTGGAAAAGATGAGTGGGTTGGTATTTCAATAGAAGATGGAAACGATATACTAAGTGCCAGCACAACAACAATACATTATTTAAGGCAAAAATTTGATGAAGATTATTGGGATAAAATTTATATTGGTGCAACTATAGTGGGATATGACCCAAGTATAGCATCAGATGGGAGCAAAATAAATACATCTTATACATCTTTAGGTTCAAATAATAGCAATGCTACAGGAACTTATGGAGATGGAACAACAGGAAATGGAGAAGCTAATACAATATTTGCAGTAAGTAGTATAAAAAAATGGCAAATATTGGGATTAGATGAGACAAATAAGCAAATTTTGATTACCTCAGCAGGAACACCAACACCTGTTCAAGAAGGTACTAGTAGTGTAAAATTAATGCCCTTCAGAGGACGTTCGGGTTATGTATCTTATATAGATGAATTAAACAAAATATGTGCAATATATGGACAAGGAAAATATGCAGATACAACAAAATACAATGTGCAATTGAATTCTTCAACAATTTCAACTGGTGGACGAAGTATAAGTATAGATGATTTTGAAAGTCTTGGTTATAAAAAGGGAACAACAAGTAACCTCACATTTACAAAAAATTCATCTGATGGATATATATATTGTGGAAGTACAAAAACTAATTCAACTGAATTTAATTATTGGGGTGAAGATGTAGTACCAATTGAAGGTACTCAGTGGAAATCATTAGAAGCAGGACAAAGTGTAACTATCAGTGTCGTTGGACCTTATAACAATAACGCTTCGAAAAAAGCAGAGGATGTGATATATATACGTACCGCATATGATGTAAACCTTGGAAATTGGAGTTATTGGATAGCTGACAGGTCGACTAGTTGGTTTAGCTCTTACAGCGGTGAGGTCAGGTTCAATGTCTTTTCTTTATCAAAAGGGCAAGAAACTTTGAGTGTTTCGAAATGGAATTATCCAAGTGGTAATAGCTGTGGCGTTCGACCGGTAATATATCTAAAACCAAATTTAAAATTAAGTTACAATCCAACAACACAGGCTTTTGCAATAGAGTCAGAATGATAAAAAAATCAGTTACTATAGCAGAAATGCTAAACAGGTAACTGATTTTTTTATTCTAGGAAAAATCGACCGACAGGGAGAATTTTTCCGTAGAAGATAATTACGCGAAACTTAGATTTTCTTAGCGACATTAGGTGCTTAGAAAATGTTAGTTCCGTTTTTTTAATATTATAATCTGATTTCTAAAAAATGTAAAAGTTATTATAAATGCAAGAACAAAAATTCGCAAAAAGTATTAAAAATGTCTTGAAAATATGATATAAATAGAAGAAATAAAAGAGATTTTGAGTTATTCGGAAATTACGAACAATTTGAGAAAGAGAGGTATAAAATGGGACAAGATAATGAATTAAAAATATTTGAGGATAAAAAAATTAGAGCAAAATGGGTTGATGAAGAAGAAAAATGGTATTTTTCTGTTGTTGATATAGTTGCTGTTTTAACAGAAAATGATTATCAAAAAGCAAGAACCTATTGAAAAGTATTAAAACTAAGGTTAAAAGAAGAAGGAAATGAGTCGGTTACAAATTGTAACCAACTGAAAATGAAATCTACAGATGGAAAATTCTATAATACTGATGTTATGAATATAGAACAGATTTTACGACTTATTCAATCAATACCATCTAAAAAAGCAGAGCCATTAAAATTGTGGTTAGCACAAGTTGGAAAAGAAAGAATAGACGAAGCATATGATCCAGAAATAGCTATAAATAGAGCTTTGGATATATACAGAAAAAAAGGGTATTCAGAAGAATGGATAAATCAAAGATTAAAAACAATAGATATAAGAAAAGAGT
>CAYTEX010000117.1:0-1663 GCA_964437015.1 uncultured Clostridium sp.
AAAAGCAAAAATTTTTCCAATTGGATTGGGAGGTAACTCTGGTTTTGTATCAAATATGATTTCAATTTTTATGTTTATGGCTTTACCAGAAGAACTTTTTAAATTTTTAACAATAAAAAAATTGGATGCAAAAAATAAGACAACACTGATTAAGGATGTTTTTATTACATCAACAGTTTTTATGTTTTTTGAAAATATGGCTTATTCAAAAAATTATACAGGAACTATTTTATTTGGAAATATAATACCAACTGCAGTATTCAGAATGTTTATACCGATACATTTGTTGTCACAAATAATAATGGCATATTTTATGATAAAAGCATATAATGAAAAGGATAATGGAAAAAATAATACAGGATATTTAGGGTTAAGTTTAGTATTCCCAATTATAGTACATACACTTTATAATACTACAATTGAAGTTATAGAAAGTACTGGAAATATTTTCATTGTACCAAAGATGGTATGCTTATTAGGAATTATTACATATATATTAACATTCATATTCATAAGGAAAATGTTAAAAAAATACAATACAGATAATCAAGAAATAGAAAGTGTAAGCATAAATAAAACTCAGCTGACAGTTACTATTCTATTTGTTATTTTTTGGATTTATACTTATAAATTGTAATAAAGAAACAGTTAAAACAAGTGCTAATACACTTGTTTTTTTGCTTAAAATATAGTAAAATATTGGTATTAACGGAAATTAAAAAAATATATTGAAAAAGATGAAAGGACAAATATATGAAGCTAGAAGAATTCGACTACTATTTACCAGAAGAACTTATTGCACAAGTTCCAATTGAAAAAAGAGATGAATCACGTTTACTAGTAGTAGATAAAAATGAAAAAACAATAGAACACAAAGTATTTAAAAATATAATAGATTATTTAGAACCAGGAGATTGCTTGGTTAGAAATAACACTAAAGTTTTTCCAGCTAGGCTTTATGGAAAGAAAGAAACAGGAGCAAATGTTGAATTTGTACTTTTAAATCAAATTGAAGGGGACATTTGGGAATCTATAGTAAGACCTGGAAACAAGCTAAGACCAGGAACAAAGGTATTATTTGGAGATGGTTTATTAGAAGCTGAAATTCTAGATATAATGGAAGGTGGAACTAGAAAAGTTAAATTTACATATCAGGGAATTTTTAACGAAATATTAGACAAAATTGGTTTAATGCCACTTCCACCATATATCCACGAAAGCTTAAAAGACAAAGATAGATATCAAACGGTATATGCAAGATATGAAGGCTCGGCAGCCGCACCAACAGCTGGTTTACATTTTACACCAGAACTGTTAAAACAAATAGAAAAGAAAGGTGTAAATATTGCGAATGTAACACTTCATGTTGGAATAGGAACATTTAGACCTGTTAAAGAAGAAAATATAGAAGACCATAAAATGCATACAGAACATTTTTATATAAAAGAAGAAGATTGTAAAAAAATAAATGAAGCAAAACAAAATGGAAAAAGAGTAATTGCGGTTGGAACAACATCTTGTAGAGTGTTAGAAACAATTGCAGATGAAAAAACTGGAATGGTAGAACCACAAGAGGGAGATACAGGAATATACATATATCCAGGCTATAAGTTTAAATGTATAGATGGATTAATAACAAATTTTCACTTACCAAAATCAACAT
>CAYTEX010000117.1:1673-4334 GCA_964437015.1 uncultured Clostridium sp.
TAAAACAAGTATTTAGTATGAATGAAATATCAAGTCTTATTAATATTGCTTTAGAAAGTACCGATATTTCGCATGCTTATAATAGTTTTTGTTCTTTATTTGAAGAAGCTGTTATATCTATTTTTGAAAAAAAAGAATTTTCTAAAGTTGATACCTCAAATGAAAAAAGATACTTATTAAAATCTGTGTTACTCGCATGTAGTTATAAAATTTATGTACAGAATTTAATTTAGAAATAAATAAGAATCTGATATTTTTTTGAATATTCAAAATAACTAATTATATTTATCATAAAAAATAACTAATCCGCGTCAACATATCGTTTTATAAATTTTCGAAGAGCCGGAACTTGTCGCCGGTCGTAGAAAATTTATAAAACGATATGCGGTTAAACAGGATTAGTTATTTTTATTATTCCACCTTTTTCTTAAAAGCCTCTATTCCCGTACTTCTATCAATTCTTACTCGTGGAAGCTCATATTTAGAAGCTCCCTTTTTTACTCTTCCACCTTGGGTAGTAAAAGCTAGCTTAAATCCTGTATCTTTTAAAGCCTTTATATCTAGCTCATTATATTGTCCAAATGGATAGCAAAAAATATTTGCTCCTCCTAAAATTTCTTGTGATGTTTTTAAATCCTCAACCATCTTTTCATAGCTCCATGAAAGCATAACTCCTTTTCCATTTGCACCTGCTTTATGCATATCATAAGAATGAGATTGATAGCTTATATTATTTTCTTTATTTTCAGCTACATCGCCATACCAATATGTAATTACAAATGATGTTGCCTGAACATTATACTTTTGTATTATTGGAACAGCTAGTTCAAAAAAAGAAGGATCGCCGTCATCAACAGTTATAACAACACTTTTTTCTGGAAGCTCAGTTTTTCCATCAATATATGCTTCTACCTCTTCCCAAGTTGGAAAATAAAAATCGTTCTCAGATAAATATTTCATCTGTTCTTCGAAATTTGAAATTTCAATCCAGTTTCCATCTTGGCCTTCTCTAACGTTTTTATCATAAAAAAAATGATACATCAAAACAGGAAGTCCACTATCAGATAGATATTTTCCATTTTCGAGCCTTTTTTCTAACTCAGTTTTTTCTAAGATTTTTTCTACTGGCTTTTGCTCATCTTCTTTTTGTATAATATTTGTTTCACTTACTTCTATTTCTTTAGTTTGTTCTTTATCATTCGGTTTATTCCTTAAAAGCCATATAATTCCAACTATAGCTAGTATTATAATAATTAAAATAATTACTTTAATAGAATTAAATTTCTTTTTCATATGCATCTCCCTTTTTTTACTATATCTATTGACTTTTAATTATGTTTTATTATATGTGGCAACCACATCTGATTTCTATTATTTCCTACAAAGTGTATTTTATTATATTTTGTAATAATTGTCTATATCTTTTGACATTTTTCTTACAAAACTATATAATATGTTTATAAAATCATATTTAGGAGGCAAACATGATAGCTAGAGAAAATAATCCTGATTATTTAAATAGTTTTTTAGATTATATGGTAACAATTCAAAATAAGTCACCAAATACAGTAAAAGAATATAATTATGATTTAGCTACATTTTTAAAATTTTTAAAAATACATTTTAAACTAACAAATGAAACTGAATTGGAAAATATAACTTATTCTGATGTATCTCTGGATACAATAAAAAAAGTTAAACTTGATGATTTACACGCATTTTTAGCATATTTAACAACAAATTTTAATAGCAAATCTGCAACAAGATCCAGAAAAGTTTCAAGTTTAAGAATGTTATTTAACTATTTATGCATGAAAAACATTTTAGAGATAAATCCTAGTCAAAATTTAGAAACTCCTAAACATGAAAAAAGGCTTCCAAAATACCTTACCTTAGATGAAAGCAAAAAATTATTAGATGCTTCATATAATGATGACAAAAGACATCCTGAAAGAGACTATGCTATTACCACCCTATTTTTAAATTGTGGTATGCGTCTTGCAGAACTTGTTAGTATAAATATTCAAGATATAAAATTTGAAGAAAATCAGATGACTGTTATAGGTAAAGGAAATAAAGAAAGAACTATATATCTTAACAAAGCTTGCATTAAAGCTATTGCTGATTACATGGCAGTTAGGCCGAAAAATGGTGTTAAAAAAGACAGTAAAAATTCTGATAAAGCATTATTTTTAAGTGAAAGGCGTCAAAGAATTTCAAGAAGAACTGTTCAAGATATAATATACAATGAATTACAACTCGCAGGAATTGATACAAAAAAATATTCTGTTCATAAATTACGTCATACTGCTGCAACACTTATGTATCAATACGGCGGAGTCGATATTAGAGCTTTACAGGAACTACTAGGACATGAAAGTATTTCTACAACAGAAATATATACACATGTAAGTAATGAACAAGTAAGAAATGCTGTAGAAAGAAACCCTCTTGCAGATATGTAATTCTGCATGAGGGTTTTTATAATATAATCTTAGTTTAATTTATAAAAATAAGTTTTAATTTCAGGATATAAATCCTTTACATATATTATGTTGCCATTTATATCTTGTACAGTAAGTCTTGGAAAAACAATTAGCATTTTCTCGTTATTAAAAAATTTATTTATTAATTCAGCCTTTGTTTCATTTTCATAAATTC
>CAYTEX010000118.1:0-4312 GCA_964437015.1 uncultured Clostridium sp.
ATAGGCTTTTGCATATGTATAAATTATCATGAGTTAATTTGTTCCTTTCCTTGCTCATCACATACTTCTTTTTCAATTTGACTTGCTTTTATAGACTCTTCTAAAGTAATGCCTTTTAACAATGTTTGTGCTGCTGTCTCTGGCGATATATATTGAGTTTTTTCATTAACTAAGTTGATAATCTCTTCCCAATTTTTTAAAGTATTTAAATTAATGTTTTTTAATACTGTATCAAGACATGCTTCTAATTCTGCATCTGATAAATTTCTAATGTTTGAAATATAATTATCTCTTCCATGTCTTTGTAATGCATATACAATAGTAATATTATGAGTATTGTCGTTATTTCTGCTCATCGCATAAGAATAAGGTAAATTGTGGTCCAAATCTATATCATCATCATCACCTAAACCTATTGTTTCACCAATCAAATCAGAACCATCTGATTCTAATTCTATCGCACAACTATTTAAGTATTCTACATATTCTTTATATTTTTTTTCTAAGTAACACTCAATTTTATCATATAACTGATCATTATTGCTAATAGATACTTTAACATGAGATAACCCGTTTTTTTCAACATATGGGTTACCAAAGTGTAAAGTTAACCAAAGCTCACGAGTATCTTCTTCATAATCATCTATATCATATCTAAAAAGAATGGAATCTTTTGAATCGTATTTAGCATAATCTTGTAAAAAATCATCAAAGCTATTATATTCTTTTATATGATGAATATCACATTCGTAAATTTCGCAAAAATATTTATGTTTTGTTGGACCATTTATATATCTTTTTTTTTCCATGATTTTTTCTCCTAAAATTTTATTTTCTATAAATATTATACTATAATAAAAAAAATATTACAATATTTTATCTATAAATTCTTTTTGAGTATTTTATGGTATATTTTATTGAATCTTGATTTTCATTTTATATTTTCTACTATAGAAATTTTTTTATTTTTATAAATATTATTTTTTCAAAAATTTATCTTCCATTCCCCTACTTCCTCTAAAATCAACATTTTTCATCTTTTTTAAGACAACAAGTTAAGTTAAAGAAAAAATCATAAGCAAATTATAGTCGCTTACCTAGTTGTAAGCGACTATAATTTTTCACTAATCAATTATTTTTCAGTTAGAGCATTTCAATTTCATAATTATGAAAATGCCTCTTAAAATCATCAGGTGACTGTTTTTTTCCGCTGTCAAACAAAATAGAACGTGAAGTTTCTTTGTCGACTCTTATACAAAATCTAGATGAATGCTTTGAAAATGCTTCCCATTCCAATATTCCTTTTATTACAGGTTCCATCATATCTGCATCAACTCTTGAAAATGATAACTCAAGGCACTCATAAGCTGCATTAATGATAAAAGATACATTATCAAATTTAGCTAATGTTGCATTAATAAACACCGATTTTGATAGAACCATAATCCGAGGATTGATGGAATTGAATTTGGAAGCTAAATACATAACTACTTCATCATTCCATTTTAAACCGTCGTTTCCTGAAAAAGCATATGACATAGTTTTCCCTCCTTATAACTTTTTTTGATGTATGGGGCTTATATATGTAAAACTAAAAAGTTTGAGGAAGTTCCTCTCACTAATTAGTGAAAAAAGGATTTATCGACACAGGACTTACCTATATCATTAGGTATTATACTACAAACTAACATAATTTTCAAGAGGAGTCAGTTCCTCTATGTAAAAAAATGTATAAGTGTCAATGATGCTAAACAAAAAATCTAAAAAGTTGCAAATTTACGTCTATTCCCTATTTTAATAAATTAAATATTTTATTTTATCTTATATTCTTTTAATGCTTTTGCAATCTGGTCAGGACATGATGTATCTTTATATCCGCATTTAATATCTGATAATTTTACAATTATATCGTCTATTTTCATTCCACTAATTAAAGAGCTAATGCCTTTTAAATTTCCATTACATCCACCAATTACTTTTAAATCTTTTACTATATCATTTTCATCTATGTCAAAAATCATTTCTACTGAACATACTCCATTTGGTTTATATCTATATTCCATTTTTTATACCTCTTCTTACTAAATATATTTTTTTTCTTCTAAATATTTTATAAAACAATTACATCCTTCTACAATATCATTATAAGTTATTTCAAAATCCCCTGTATACCATGGATCTGCGATATCTCTTGGACTATCAGAATAATCAAGTAATTTGCTTATTTTATTATCTACATCTTCTTCAACTATTCTTTTAATATTTCTAATATTTGAATCATCTATACCAATTATAAAATTATAGTTATAATAATCTTCTGGTGTTATTCTTGTTGCTTTTCTTTTGCTAAAAGGGATATTCTTATGAATCAGCTTATCTTTTGCACCATAATGAATATCGTTTCCTATTTCTTCATAACTTGTTGCTGCAGATTTTATTTCAAATTTATCATTTAATCCTTTTTTGTTTACTATGTCTTTAAAAATAAATTCAGCCATTGGAGAACGACATATATTTCCTAAACATACAAATAAAACTCTTATCATACTACCACCTGAATATATTTTTTATTATTTCATAATATTATTATTCTTCATTAACATCAATTAATGAAAATATTTCTTTATTATTATTTAATTCAACAATATTCAAAACAACACCTTCCCCAACAACTATTCCTCCTAAATCTTCTATATTTTTTTTAATTGAGTTTAAAGTATTACCTGTTGCATTACAACTTTAATTATCTTTCACCTCTTTGTCTTATATACCAGTCATCTTTTTCTCTTTCTTTATTACTATAAGCTTCTAACATAAATATTTTTGAATCTATTTCTTTTTCCAAGTGTATCTCTCCATTTATTTAATAATTCATTTCCAAAATCAAATACAAAAATTTTATATATCATAATCTACTTCGGAAATTAACTCTCTTAAATACTCTCTTTTTGGATTACTATATGTATCTAATTCTCTTACAGCATTTCCTTTTTTTAGAAATACTAAATTATCAAATTCAATTTCCAAATTATTTTGTATTAAAAACTTTTGATATTGTTTAAAATGATTATATAACTCATCTTTTGACATATTTAATTTACCAATTGCAATAAAACCATAAGCGTTTCTTTTATTGTTTGGATATTCAATGTATTGAAATTCATATTTAATTTCATCCAAATTGAGATTAAGCTCTTCTTTAAGTTCACGTTTTAAATTTTGAACTATGTCAATGTTTGCACCAATAATATCTTTTTTATCAATTCCACCACCAGATATTTGAAAGCCATTTGGAAAAGAGGTTTTTTTACTTGTTTGTCCAAATGTCCAGTAATTATCGCTGCTTAAAAGTAATATACCACTCCATGGTGCAACACATCTATATTCTTCGTTATTAATTCCAATTCTCTCATCATATAAATAGTGTGAATAATTTGTTTTGGAAACTTTCATTATTAATTCTTTATCTGTTTCCTCTACATCTTCTACTGCAAAATATTCACCATTATATAACGTTGGTGTTTCTTTAACAGCTAAATTCCAAAATTCTTGTATTTTTTCTTTTAAATCTTTAGGAAGATTTAAAAGTTGTCCAGTATATTTTATATTAATTGATTTAGTTATTCTTCTTATCATAAACAAATCCTTTATTTCTATATTTAATTATAGTTTTATTTATTAATTTTATATGCCAAACAGAACCGTCCCCATTGACACCCATTGACATATTATTTAGAGTTAAATACATCAACTTTTTCTAGAACCAAATCTCCATTTTTGTCAAAATGAAATTCAAATCTATTCACTTCACCTTCTTCACTAGAAATACTAACTCTATAAGTTGTATTTTTAATTCCAGATAATTTTAATACATATTTTTCATCTTTATTTAGTATTTCGGCTGTTCCTTGTTTTTCACTAATAAAGCCTGAAACATAGTATTTATCACTCAATGTAATATTATATTCACTTAAATCATCATAAGCTTCATAAGTTTTAAATGTATCAAATAGAATTCCATTACTAATTAAGAAATATCCTATCGTAAATGTAATAACTATTATAAACGATGCTATTATATTCTTTTTATTATTTAATACTCCCAATATAATGAGTGTTATTGCAGTAAAACAAAACATACCTGATAGTAGGTGATGTGGAAAATTATGATATGCACTATTAAAATAGCTTAAGCCTGTTAAAGATAATAATACTAGCATTGGAAGTAATATTATTGCACTAAATATATTGTCTTTTTTTATGTAATATCCAATAAATCCCATTGGAATTGTAAGTATAGTCCATATAAACC
>CAYTEX010000119.1:0-4295 GCA_964437015.1 uncultured Clostridium sp.
ATCCCAGAACAACCGTTAAATGCCCCGCCTTCTATCTTAGTAACACTGTTTCCAATTGTTACACTTTCTAAGCTACTCAGGTTTGAAAATAATCCACTTTCTAATTTTGTAATTCCATTTCCTGTTGAAATATGTTTTATTCCAGTACAGTTGCAAACGAATTGACTTCCAAGATTTGCTACATTATCTGGTATTATTAATTCTTCTAAACTATCACATTTTTCGAAAGCACTCGAGCTAATTTCACGTGTTCCAGATGTTATTGTAACATTTTTTAGACCTGAACAATTCACAAACGCTCCACTTGAAATTGTTTGAGCTCCAACTGAAACCGTTTCCAATTTTATACAATCCTGAAAATCACCATTACCTAAACAACTAACATTATTTCCAACAGTTGCTTTTTTTAGTTCAGAGCAACCATAGCACACATGCCCCCCTAAAGATGTAATTGACTCAGGAAAGTTTATTTCTGAAAGGCTTGTACACCTTGCAAATGCATTATATTTAATCTCTTTTATATTGTTTCCCCATATTATAGTTTTTAGATTACTACAACTATCAAAAGCTGCTCCACCGATACTCTCTATAGTGTCTGAAAAAGTCACTTTTTGAAGGTTAGTGCGACCCGCAAATGCTCCATCTCCCACTCCTGTTATTGTATATATTATTTCATTGTAAGTAACTGTTGAAGGAATATTTAATTCTGTTCCTGTTTCTGCATTAAATCCAATTATATATGAATTATCTTTTGTCAAAATAAGGTTTTCTTTTCGTATCTTTTTTATTTTTCCATCATATATATCTTTTGCATTTATTGTATATCCTTCATTTATTGATATCAAATCAAGTTCCGATAAATCATCTGGTAATTCAGTAGGCACGTTATTAAAATACTTACTTAATACATCTATGAACTGTTCTTCTGTTATATCTTCGCCATTATTATCTGCTATTTTACTCAATATATCTAATTTAATTTGCTCTATTATCCTTGCTCTTTCAGTTCTTTCTTTTGCTTCTCCTGCTCTTGTTAAAATCCCATTATCTCCTGTTAGCATTTGAATTGAAATCCCTGCTAATATAAGCAAAACAATGATTGTTACAACTAATGCTATAAGCGTGATTCCGATGATTTGTTAATTTGGGACCGGGGACTTTTTTTTAAATTATTCATTTCTTTTGTTTCCTCCCTTTTTTATCTGTTTATTATTAAATATATAAATTAATAACATTCTTTAGCTTTGATTTTATAGAAAAATAGCTTATTTGTCAAATCTTTATTTTTTAGAATAAAAAAATGACAAAGAAGGCAAAATACAGAAATAGCATATGTTTGAAGGATTTTATTATATTATTAATTTAAATATTTAATAACAATTTTATATGAAATAAAAAGCCTTGATTTTACTTTCATCAAAGCTTTTATTGTTTCCTTTATTTCATTTATATTACATTTTTGCTACATCTTTGTTACATTTTTCAATTTTTTCAAATTCTCCGGTAACTATATCTGAAAAAAATTAATATTCCAAACTGTTTAAATCCAAAAGAAAATCATATATACTCATTATTATTATTCCATTATCATAACGAGATTTTTTTATATTATCCCCTACAATAATTATTTTCTTAAAGAAATCATTTACATTTATTAATGATTTCTGTTCTTGTTCAACTTTCTCTTGTGTCTTCATTTCTAATGTAGATTGAATGTATATTTTATTGTTTCCCTTATTTGCAACAAAATCGATTTCTAATTGTTTTTTGCTATTTCCTTCTCTTACTTCAACTGATCCAACATCAACATTATATCCACGTTTTCTCAGCTCTAAATATATTACGTTTTCCATTATATGAGATATTTCTTTGCTTTGTCTGAAGTCTAAAAATGAATTTCTGATTCCCATATCTGTAAAATAATATTTTTGAGGAGTTTCTATAAATCTTTTTCCTCTAACATCAAAACGTCTTGCTTTTTCTATCATGAAAGCATTTTGTAAGTATCCTAAATAATTGTATATTGTTTTATCTGTCATAGTTGAAGATTTATTTATTTCTTTAAAAACATTTGATAATTTTAAAGGATTGGTAAGTGAACCTATATCAGATGCTATTATTTGTACCAATATTTCCAGTTCTTCTTTATTTTGCACTTTATTCCTATCAACAATATCGTTAATATATACATTTTCTTTCTGGGTTTTTAAGTAGTTAATTTTAGCATTATCTGTTTTTGATAGTATTGTAAGTGGTAATCCACCGTAAGTATAATATTCATTTAAAGCTTTTTCTTCGCTCCCATCATATATAGAAAAGAATTCACTAAAAGATAATGGATAAACTCTTATTTCATCTCCTCTTCCTCTAAACTCTGTTACTATATCTGAAGATAGAAATTTTGAGTTGCTTCCTGTAACAAATACTTCTACATTACTTAAATGCATAAATCCAATTAAAACTGACTCAAAATCTTCAACTTCTTGTATTTCATCCAATATAATATAATATTTTTTTTCATCTTTGATTAAGCTTCTAATATATTGGTCAAGAATATCTGGATTTAAATATTTACTATTTTTTCTTTCATCTAGACTCAGTTTTATAATATGTTCATTATCTACTCCTTGCTCAATTAGATAATTTTTAAATATTGGATCTAATAAATAAGATTTTCCACATCTTCTTATTCCTGTAACTATTTTTATAAGTCCATTTTCAATTCTATCTATTAGCTCTTTTAAATAAAAATCTCTTTTTATTTCCATAACAGCCTCCTATTACGAATTTTTTCCGTTTTGGTTTGTTTTTCGTAATATAATTATAACATAAATATTCTATTCCTTCAATAGTTTTATTACAATTTTTTTTCATAATGTAAAATTATATTTCTTCAGTGATAACTTTATTATATTATTTTCTTTATTTTGTTGTTTTATTCTATATTTATTGTTACTACATTTTGCCTTGCTAATAATCTCCGGTACAAAAAAATAACCTAATTACTTAGGTTATTTTTTGTTTACACATCTATTTTACTATATGCAATTAATCGACAATTCTATATTGTCTTTCTCCTGTTTTTACTAGTTGGACATTAGATTTCAGACAAACTAGGGGACGGAAACTGCCTCCGTTGTGATAAGCTTGGAATGTCACGTAGCCTTCGTATGTCATGTGCATCACATGTCCAGCGTTGGTGACTGAAGGCGAAGCAAGCCAAAAACTGTCCGCATTATCGTAATTTATTTCTGATCTATATACTTTATTTGTATCCGTTTCTACTGTTGAAGATTTACATCGATATCCATCTGCATTTGTATTATCTTCTGTTTTTGATTTTGCTTCTGCTGTCCATGTAGTTCCATGAGTCTGATTGTATGATGCCATAAACATTTCTACTGTTGGTCCTCCTATAGCATATTCTGCTTTTCCTGTTCCATCGCTTGCATCCATAAAAATTTTCCATAAATCCACATCCAACATACTTGCCACTGCTTGCATGTTTGGCTGTTCACTTCCTGTTAGCCCTTTTGTATTAAAAAAACTATTATTTAATCCTTTTATTCTTTCTGCTGTTATCGTTTTAGTTCCTATTATCTTATCTGATATATCATTTGCTCCATTCTGATATACCTTCATCATATTGCTTGTTGTACTACTTCCAAAACATGCTTTCCAATCTGTGCCACCTTTTACAAATTTATATTCTGTTCCACTTACTGTTGTTGATGGTAAACTTGTATAATTCACATAGCTATCTGCTATTAAATATATATGTTCTCCATCTGCATAGAAAATTTTCCATTGGTCATTTAACGATGTATCTATTGTTTTTCCATAATTTGTTACTACTGAACCGTAGAAACCCTCATAGAAATTCTTCTTTTCTGTGTCATCGGCAAATGTCTTGCTTGCAATGTCTGTTGCACTTATTCCCTGTCCATTTGGTGGGGTTATATTATATTTTACATCTCCTACAGTAACAATCCAGGGATTACTCATTTTACTTGATATATTCCAATCTGTTCCCTCTGTTCCAAATTCTTTTGCTAGTTCTATTTTTAATTTTTCATAATCAAGTTTTACATCAGGATTTGTCATTGCTGCTAGTTGTGCTAAACCAATTCTTTCACGTATTGTTGTATCATCTGTTTTTTCCTTTGCTTCTGCTGCTCTTGTTAAAATTCCATTATCTCCTGTTAGCATCTGTATTGATATTCCTGCTAATATTAAAAGGACATATATCGTTTTTTACGACAAGACATTATTCAATGGACTGAACTTATAATATA
>CAYTEX010000120.1:0-4263 GCA_964437015.1 uncultured Clostridium sp.
AATTATTCTTATAATTTCGAGCTTAATTATGTTGTACATTAGTATTAAACAAGAGAAAGGAATTAAAATTAGAGAAACACTTGCTAAACAAAACATTTTATTTAGATGGATTATTTTATATGGAATTATTTTTAGCATAATTATATTTGGAATATATGGGGAAGGGTATAATGTGCAATCATTTATTTATGGAGGATTCTAGGATGAAAAATTTCATAAAAGCATTTATATTTATAACTATTTTTATAATAATCGTTTGTGTTCTAAATAGACTCTTTTCACCTGTTGGGAGTAGAGAAGGTGGATGGTATGTTGCTGGTGCTATGAGAGATATGTTTAAACAAGAAAAAAATACCATTGATGTTCTATATGTAGGTAATTCAAATGTATATACTGGAGTATCTCCGTTAGAAATATATGATAGAATTGGAGTTACAGGATATTCTGCTTCAACACCTCAACAAGATATTATTGGATCATTTTATATAATAAAAGATTTTTTTAAAATTCAAAAACCAAAAATTGTAATGTTAGAAGCGGGAGAAATATTTACTATTAGGGAACATTTTACAGAGCTTGGTATGAGATCTGAGATAGATTATAAGAAATCGGGCTTTCATAAACTTGATATTTTAAATGATGAATGTATGAATTTTAGTGTATCTGAAAAAGCTTCATATCTATTTCCAATAGTAAGATATCATAGTAGATATGACAGATTAACTGAATTTGATATTAGAAAATTTGTACAAAAAGCTGAAATGTCTTATAAGGGGTATTTATATGATATAAAAACTGAAAGATATAAATATAAATTAAAAAATAATTATCAAGAATATAAAAAGTATGAAGAAGAACATAATAAATCAGATATTGAAAATTCAGATTTAAAAATACCAGAGTATGTTAATGAAAAAATTGATTTATTAATACAACTATGTAAAGAAAATAACTCTGAATTAGTACTTATGACCATGCCAGTAACAGATGATAGAGCAATAGAAAAACATGAAATTATACAAAATTATGCAAAAGAAAAAGGACTAAAATATGTTGACTTTAATATGGAAACAGAAGACCCAATAAATTGGGAAACAGACACTCAAGACAAAGGAGAACACTTAAATATTAAAGGTGCTGAAAAGGTCGGAAAATACATTTCGAAATACTTAAGTGAAAATTTCGAATTTGAAAACAAAAAAGAAAAGCCAGAATACAAAAAATGGAATGAAGTTTTACAAGCATACAATGAAAGAAAAAAAGAAGATAATGTTTAAATAAAAAAGTAACCAAAAAACCTCCATAGAATAATATACTAATATATTATTTTAGGAGGTTTTTTATGTACGAAGATTATATGCAAGACTTTTTTTACTATCCGATGAATAACTACCAAAATACATATGACCAAAATCCAGAGTTTTATCAGTATGGGTATGATTTTAATAGAAATCAATATGGATATGATTATAATCCATATTACTCGAATAGTAATTATCAAAAAAGAGGAATATCAAACAATGAAATAGAAGAACTATATCCTGAAATATACAAAGTTATATATCCAATGGTAAAAAAAATTTGTTCGAACAACTATAGAACAGTTACAACTGAATCAATAGAGCAAATGGTAGAAGAAGTATATAGTAATGTTGAAGCAAACAATGGAATTGAACTTAACATTACATTAAATAATGAGGTAAGAGGAGAAAAGGTAAATAAAACAGATGTAAAAAAAGAAGATAGAGCATATGGCAAAAATAGTGGATTACTAGATATAATAAAAATCTTAGTTTTACGTGAGATATTAGGAAATCAATGTAGAAGACCAAATTGTAGACCAGAACCAAGACCGCCTTTTCATCCTTATTCACCAAGACCACCATTTCGAAGATAATATAATTTTTAAGATAAGAAAACAGGGAGTTAATCAATTTAAAATTAACTCCTTATTTATTTTTTTATATACTAGGAAGGTCATGAGTGAAACGAATAAGATTAAACCATTCATTAAAGATTAATTTATTTATAGACAAAATACTAATTTTATTTACATCAGAGCCGGGAAATCAAATCACATGTTGCTAAAAATTCGCCATTTAAATAAAAATCTATATTTCCAATCTTTTCTCCGGATTTTATAGGTGCAGATAAATTACTATTAACTGAAATAGATTGTTCGATATTTTCAGTGTTTCCTTTAGGAAGAATGATTCCAATATCATCATATGCAATAGCATTTGTTTGATGTTCAACTCCTTTTTGAATAGAAACTTCTTTTACAATGTCACCTTTGTTAATAAATTTTTTATATTCAAAATTTGAAAAACCATAATCTAATAAAGATGAACAATTACTAAATCTTAGTTTAGATGTTGGAGCTTTCATAACAATAGCAATTAAATCCAAACCATCTCGACTAGCAGAAGCAGATAAATTATACAAAGCAAGAGATGTAGAACCTGTTTTTAAACCAGTACATCCAGAATAATTTCTAACCAATTTGTTAGTATTAACTAAGCTGGATTTTCCATTTCTAAGTGAGTCCATATATATTGTTGTATAATTTGTAATTTCAGGAAAGTCATTTAACAGTTTGCTGGATAAAATAGCAATATCATAACTAGACATTACATGACCATCTTCATCAATACCATGACAATTTTTAAAACATGTATCATTCATTCCTAATTCTTTTGCTTTTTCATTCATCATATTAACAAAATTTTCTTCTGTTCCACCTAAATACTCTGCCATTGCTGTAACACAGTCATTTGCACTAACTACACAAATAGCTTTTAACATCTCATCTACTGTCAAATTTTCTGTCGTTGTTAACCAAATTTGTGATCCGCCCATAGATTCTGCATTTTCTGAACACGGAATTTTAGTATCATAATTTATTTTTCCTTGAGAAATTGCTTCCATTATTAAATAAATACTCATAATCTTTGTTACACTTGCAGGTCTGAGTTGCTCGTGGGCATTGTAAGAATACAGAACTTGACCTGTATGTTGTTCCATTAATATACATGAGCCACAATCTAAATTCAACGGATTATCAGAATCGTTTAGACTAGCTGTATTGAGGTTATTTGAAACTTCTGTGGTTAAGTCAAGGGTGGTCCAAGTGTATTGATTAGATGATGCAAAACTTGCAGTTGAGAATAGGTAAATTATTAATAAAATTAAAGGAATAATATAGATTTTTTTCATAGCAATCCTTTCATAACGAGCTAAAATACTTAGTTAACTATATGAAAAAAATTATATTTTATTCCAATTTAAATAATTTTATATATACATAGTCAGAATCACAAGAAGCAGATATTTTTATTCTATTACTTGTATTATTAACAAACTTAAAATCATAACTACCGTATGCCACTGCAGCATCTTTTCCTTTTTTTATATAAGGGACGGAATTGCTATGTTTATGTCTTTCTGTTACATCTAGACCGTCTACTTCCAAAACGGCATTATATAAAGTGGTACTTACTTGACAATTTCCACCACCTAAAGCTTGAACAACTTCCCCATCTTTAAAAACATCTGCTTTTTTATATCCTTTAGAGGTTGTTGCTTTTCCAACTGTATTGCAAAAAGAAAAAGTATCACCAATTTCAACATATGTGTCATTTAAAGATGAACAGGTAATATTTATATTGTTTTGTCTTTCTTTATCTTTGGTGTAAATTTTTGTTGAAAATTCAGAAATTTGAGTTTCAGTTTCTTTTTTTAAATCTTCTGACTGAGTATTTGAATTATTTTTAATATTATCCTCAGAATTAGTTGAATTTGCTTGGTCCACAGAACTTGAATTTTCAACATCAGCAGAGCTATTTGTTGAAATTCTTTCTGAATTATAGGAAAAATCACTAGAATTGTTTTTAGTTTTATTTCTATTAAACATAAACACAACAATTCCTATTCCAACTAATCCTAATATAATTAATAAGGTAATGTACTTTTTCATTTAAACCTCCAAACATGATATTAACTAAAATTCAACGAAGAATATAATTATTATGTACAAAATCAACAAAAACATTCATTGATTGTGTAGAAAAAACATGTTCTAGAACAACTTATTCTGTAATTGGATTATATTATTCATATAAGAGATATTTAAAAGTAAATAATTGAAATAAATTTATTTATCAACTAACAACTGTTAAAAATGAATTAAATTCTTTAGCTAGTATTACCAATGGTGATTTATCTATTATAGATTTAAAAGGTCGTTCGGATTTATTAAAAACT
>CAYTEX010000121.1:0-4235 GCA_964437015.1 uncultured Clostridium sp.
AGAAAATGAAATTCAAGAAAAGTTAAATTTAAATAAACTTTATGAAAATAAGAAAGAAATACCAAAAATCAAATATGTTATTACTTTAGATGCAGATACAGATTTAACTTTAAATTCTGCCTATGAATTAATTGGTACAATGGCGCATGTTTTAAATAAACCAGAAATTGAAAATGGAAAAATCATTTCAGGATATGGACTAATACAGCCAAGAGTAGGAATTAATTTAGATATAAGTTATAAAAGTATATTTACTAAAATATTCGCAGGATTAGGTGGAGTGGATTCTTATGCAAATGCTATTTCAGATATCTACCAAGATAATTTTGGAGAAGGAATTTTTACGGGGAAAGGGATTTTTGATTTAAAGCTATATTCTAAAATCTTGAAAAACGAGATTCCAGAAAATACAGTTTTAAGCCATGACTTACTAGAAGGAAACTATTTAAGATGTGGTTTAGCAACAGATATCTTAATAATGGATGGATATCCTACAACATTTTCAAGCTTTATAATGAGGCTTTCTAGATGGATTAGAGGAGATTGGCAAATTATTAAATGGCTAGGAAATAAAAAGCTAAATTTGATTTCAAAATATAAAATATTTGATAATTTAAGAAGAAGTCTACTTGAAATCTCAGAAATTCTAGCAATTGTCTATTTTGCAATAATTGGAAAAATATATAACAAAACCTTTTTATTTCCAGTCATAATAATACTAATTATTGCAACATTTTCAAATATTTTAGAAATTATAAATAACATTATATTTAAGAAAGAAGGGGAAGAAATACAAGAAAGCTTTACTCCAAAAATAGAAGGATACTTTGGAGCAATTTGTAGGGCTTTTATAACTATAACAGTACTTCCTTTTAAAGCTTGGATAAGTTTAAAATCAATTTATAAAACATTATATAGACTTTTAATTTCTAAAAAACATTTATTAGAATGGATGACATCTGAAGAAGCAGAAAAAAATTCAAAAAATGATATTATAAGTAATTATAAAATGATGATATCTAATGTTTTATTTGGAGCAGGCTCAGTAGTATATTCACTAGAAATAGATAATATTTTCGGAATTATGTTAGGTATAATATGGATTATAGCACCTTTAATAATGTATTATATAAGCAAAGAAATAAGAGAAACTAAGCCAAAAGAAAAACTTTCTATGGACGAAATTAGCTATATAAGAGAAGTCGCAAAAAGAACATTTAATTTTTTTTATGACAATATAACAAAAGAAAATAATTATTTAATTCCAGATAATTATCAAGAAGATAGAAAAAATGCATATGTAGATAGAACATCTTCTACCAATATTGGGCTATCTATAATGGCAATTATTGCGGGAGCAGATTTAAACTTTATTACATTAGAAGAAGCAAATACTATACTAGAAAATATTATAAATACAGTATGGAACCTAAAAAAATGGAATGGTCATCTTTATAATTGGTATGATATAAAAAATTTAGAACCACTTATTCCAAAATATATATCAACTGTTGATAGTGGAAATTTTGTTGGATATTTATATGTTTTAAAAGCATTCTTTGAAGAACAAAAAGACGAAAAACTAAAAGAATTTATTTTAAAAACAAGTAATTTGATTGATAATACTGACTTTTCTAAGCTATATAGTAATGAACATAGGTTGTTTTCAATAGGGTATAATATAGAAGAACGGAAAATTAACAGATTCATATTATGATTTATTAGCATCTGAAGCAAGACAAGCTAGTTTAGTTGCAATTGCAAAAAAGGATGTTGATACAAAACATTGGAATTCATTAAGTAGAACATTAACTGTTTTAAATAATAAAAAAGGACTAATTTCGTGGTCAGGAACTGCATTTGAGTATCTAATGCCCAATATTAATGTACCAAGATATAGAGGAAGTTTAATTGACGAATCTAGTAAATTTGCAGAAATGTGTCAGTTAGAATATGCAAAAATTTTGGGAACACCTTGGGGAATATCGGAATCTGCTTTTAATGTTAAAGATTTACACTCAAATTATCAATACAAGGCATTTGGAATTCCATGGTTGGGACTAAAAAGGGGATTAGCTGATGAGATTGTTATTTCAACATATGCAAGTGTATTAGCAATTACGGATTTACCCAAAGAAGTTATAAAAAATTTAAAAGAGCTCGAAAAACTAGGAATGTATAATAAATATGGATTTTATGAAAGTATAGATTTTTCATATCACAGATTAAAAAAAGATGATAATTCTAATCAAGTAAAGACATATATGGCACATCATCAAGCTTTAATTTTACTTTCAATAAACAATTTGTTAAATGATAATATATTTCAAAAAAGATTTATTGATAATCCAGAAGTAAAAGGTGTAAATATATTACTTCAAGAAAGAATGCCAGAAAAATTTATTGTAACTAAGGAAGACAAAGAAAAACCAGAAAGATTAGTATATCAAGATTATGAAAATTATTCAACAATTGTACTAAAAAATACGGATAAAAATTTAATTAGATCAAATGTAATATCAAATGGAAAATATACATTGGCTATAAATGAATTAGGACAAGGATTTAGTAAGTATGAAAATATATATGTAAATAGATTTAAAGAAACAGATGACTATAGTCAAGGATTATTTATGTATTTGAAAAATGTTAATTCTGGAAAAATTTTAGAAATAGCAAAAGATAATGAACAAGTATTATTTATGCCAGATCAAGTGTGTTTTGAGGGAAAACAAGATTTTATAAAAACAAAATTAAATATAGTTTTAGATCCTGAAGAAACTGTTGAACTTAGAAGCTTGGAAATAGAAAATATAGGAAATAGAGAAGAAACATTAGAAATTACCTCAATATTTGAACCAATATTATCAGAAAAGCTACAAGATATTGCACATCCGGCTTTTAATAATTTATTTTTGCTATATAACTATGATAACGAAAATAATATTTTGGAAATTAAGCGTCAAAAAAGGGGAAAAAATGAAAAAAATATGTATCTTGAAACTATGTTTACAACAGATGCTGAAACAATTATTGATAATGAATTTGAAATTGACAAAGAAAAAATCAAACAAAGAGGAGAATTGGGAATGCCAATTGCAATAGAAAAATCATTACCTTTTTCAAAAAAACTAGGATTAGAGCAAGAACCTGAAGTGGCTCTGAGAAAAACAATAAAAATACCTGGAGGAAAAAAGGTTAATGTAAACCTTATAATTTCAGTAAATGAGGATAAAGAGCAAGCTACTGAAAATATAAAAAAGTATATAAATCAAGAAAATATAAAAAGAACGTTTGAAATTTCTAAAGCCAAAATAGAAGCGGAAAGTAGATATTTAGAGGTAAAAAGTAAAGAAATTGAGATATATCAAAAAGTTTTAGGATATATGCTTTTTGATAATCCGGTAAGAACTAGACAGATTAAAAAATTGAATATTTCAAACTTTTCTATAAATGATTTATGGAAATATGGAATATCTGGAGATTTAAAAATAATACTCATAAAAATAAGAGATATAAATGATACTGATGTAATAGAACAAGTATTAAAAATGTACGAATTTTTTAGGAGTAAAAATATAGAAATTGATTTGGTGTTTTTAGATGAAGAAAATCATAGTTATGAAAATTATGTATTAGAAGAAATAAACTCTAAAATAGAAGACAAACATCTAGTATATATGATAAACCAAAAAGGCGGAATATTTATAATATCTAAAAATGAATTAGCAAAAAAAGATTTAGATTTACTAAATTTTGTTGCATGTTTTACAATAGATACTCATAAAGGAGACTTAAATCATATAATTCATGATTTAGAAGAAGAGTATTTGACAAGCATTCAAAATATACCAGATGAATATGTTGATGAAAATATTGAGGATATTAATTATAAATCACAAGTAGATGTTGTAAAAAATGAAGCAAATAAATATTTTAATGAATATGGAGCTTTTTCGCCAGATGGGAAAGAATATCTAATTAAGGTTAACAAAGATTCAAGATTACCAACAGTATGGAGTCATATTCTAACAAATGAAAAATTTGGAACTATAGTTACAGAAAATATAGGAGGATACACGTGGCATAGAAACAGTAGATTGAATAGAGTAACTAGTTGGCAAAATTCGGCATTTTTAGATGTACCTTCAGAAATTATTTATATGGAAGATTTAAAAACAAAGAAGAAATGGTCTTTAGGGTTAAACCCTATGCCAGATGAAAATGATTATAAT
>CAYTEX010000122.1:0-4215 GCA_964437015.1 uncultured Clostridium sp.
CAACCTGCTCTCACAAACAGGTGGGTGCCTACCTAAATACTCATGGGCTTCTTACGAATATTTTGTAAAAATAAAATAGAAGTAAGCATGCACGCCATATCAAGAGATTGGCCCCTCTTTAAACTTGTAGGTTCTAAAAATTCTGTCTAAACGAACTACGCAGGGTAGCTTTTTTCTTATTAAGTTATATTTATAATACTATATTTTAAATTGATTTTCAAGTATAAAAAAGCTTATTTTTGTTTAATTTTTGTAATTATGTGTTATTTAGTTTAATTTTTATTATTATTCTAATTTTATATATCATTTTTGAAACTTGACTTTTAAAAATATATACTTCTTTAAAATTTATATTCTACTTTCATGACATGCTAAATAAATAATCTGATATTGTTTTGATATATTATTTATTAATTCTTTTGCATGCTGTATTTTTTCTTCATCCAAATTTACAAATGGATCATCTAAAATTATAAATGGTTTTTCGTTCTCAAATAAACTCTCTATTAGACTTAATCTCATGCATATATAAATTATATCTTGGTAGCCTGTACTAAAAAAGTCAATTTTTTTATTTGATCCTTTTTCATTTATTTCTGCATTTAAATTAACATCTAAGTTGATATCCATTGCATTCCCATTTAAAAACTCAATGTTTTTTACAAAACTTTCTTGCATACCTTTTAAATAATGTGAAGAAAATTGTTCTTTTGCTATACTTAAATATTCTTTTGTTTTTTCTAAAATATCTAAGTTATGTTTCATTTCTTCAATTTTATCTGTAATTTCATTTAGTTCATTTTCTATTTCAAAAGTATCAACAGATGCTTCTAAAAGTTCTATTTGATTTTGAATATAATTTTTTTCATCATTTAATTTATTTATCTCATTGTTTGAATTGTTTAAATTTTGCTCAATTTCTGCCTTATTTAAATTAGTAGTTGCAGGAACGTAAGAAATTAATTCTTGAATATTATTTAATTTTTCAAACGCTTCTATATTTTTTAGTTTTAAGTCATACTCTTGTTTTAATCTATTAGATTCCTCTTCTCCATCTTTTTTTTGCTTTTCATATATAGCATTTAGAGTATTTAACATATTATCTAAGTTTTCTTTTTCTTGATTTTTAGTATCTAGTTTTCCTTTTGTTTTAACTACTACACTAAGTATAATAAATGAAATTGCAGAAATTAAACAAACAACAGCTAAAACAATACTTATAAGTTTTAAATTCTTAATGAATAGTATTATTGTAATTATTACTAAAATTATAGAAATAATTAAACTTGTTATACATATTTTTTTATTAAATTTGAATTTACTTTTATTTCTTTCAATTTTGTTTTTCGTATTTTCTAATTTGTTTTTGTTAAATTCTATTTTGTTTATTAGCTCTATATCGTCTGTGCCTTTGTCTAAAAAACTTTTTAATTTTTTTTGGCTTTCATCTAATTGATTTTTTAAAAGTGTGTATTGCTCTAATTTAGACTTTTTTGCTTCTTCTTCATTTATTTCTATTATATTTTTTCTATATTTTTCCTGTTGAACCAATTTTTCTGATATTTGTTTTTTTAATATTTCAAGTGATTTTTTTCTTTCTTGAAGATTTTTTTCATCTGTTTTACTGTTTTCTAGCTTTTGCTCTAGTTTAGATTTTCTTAAAATTGCTTCATTTATTTCTCCTCTTCCTCCTGTTTTTTTATAGAACTTAATTGCATCATCTAATGTTTTTATTGCTCTTTCTGAGGAGTTAATGTCATTTTCATTTTCTAAAATATTTCCAAGTTTGGCATTTATACTATCATTCATAGATGTTTCCATGTTTTGCCCTGAAATAAATGTACTTCTTTCATATGCTTCTTTGTTGAGTTTAAAAATTTCTTCTCCTAGATTTTTAGAAAAATCCTCTGTTTCTAGATTTGTTGATAAATCATAAATTTTAAATGTATCATCTGCTTCTTTTTTTCCAAAAAATCTTTCTACTTTATATTTTTTACCATCAATTTCAAATTCTATATTTCCGCCAAAGCTTCCTCCTTGCCATGGTTCATATTTTTTTCTGTCTGTTAAAACTTTAGTATTTCTTTTGGCCTCTAGTCCATAAAACATTGCTTTAATAAAACTAGCAAATGTTGTTTTTCCAAAACCGTTTTCTTGTTTTATAGTATTTAATCCATCTGTAAACTTATAGTCAAAATTTTCTAGTTTACCAAAGTTTTCTATATGACATTTAATAAGTTTCAATTATATTACCTCCTCTCCTGAAAGTGCTTTTATTCCTGTAAGTATTATTTTGCTTTGTTCTTCTTCTGGCAAATTTTGATTAAGAACAAGCCTAATAAACTCGCCTTTTAATGAGGCATCATTTTGATATGTCATAAAATCAATATTTAAAGTAGTTTCATCATATATTTTTGCAAAATAATAATTTGCTTTATATTTTTTTTCTAAGTAATTTAAATCTCTTTCCGAATCTACTTCCACTTTTCCTTTTAAAACAATTTTTATTAATGAGTCCTTACTTATGTTATTTAATTCATTGTCTATAAGTTTTTCTGTATCTAAAGTTGAATTTGCTTTACTTATATCAACATTTATTTCGTATAAAGTTCTTCCTGCAATAGGTATGAATTCTGTTGTAAACTTTAAATCTTCTTCATTTATATCTAATAAAACAAAGCCTTTTTCTCCACATTCATCAAACCCTCTTCCCTCTAAGCATCCAGAATAGCAGTATGTTCCTCTTTGGTCAAGTTCTGATTTTTTGTATTTATGAATATGTCCAAGAGCTAAATAATCTATATTTTTGTTTTTTAAATTTGATATATTTATAATTTCTGTTTTGTCTTTCATATCATATTTTGATTCTTGTCCATGCATTGTAACAATATTAAAATCATTTTTGTTAAGAAGCAAAGTATTATATATTTCGTAGTCTGATAATTCTCCAAATTCTATTCCAGAAATTGTAATTTTTCCATAATTATATGTTGTCCATTTTTTTGAAGTAAATAATTTTAAATTATCTGGGATAGTTTCTATATTTTCTAAAAATCCAGATTCATCATGGTTTCCTTTTAAATAAACAAAATCTATATTTGGATTTGAAATTATACTATCTATTACAATGTTTCTAGCTTTAACTGTTGTATCTTTTTTATCAAATAAATCTCCAGCTATTAGTATTATCTTAACATCATTTTCTACTGCATATTTAATCATATTTTGATATGTTATTAAAATTTCATCTCTACGCTCTTTTGCCTTTTTACTATCTAAATTTGATTTCATTCTAGAGTCTAAATGTAAATCACTGCAATGTATTATTTTCATTTAAATTTCTTCCCTTCATTGGTAATTTTTTATAATTTTACTTCAAAAACTTAAAATTATCAAGTGAAAAAAGCAAAAAAGCTTTATGGTTTATCTTGCCATAAAGCTTTTTTATTACATATGCAATTACTTATCACATCCACCACATTTTGAGCAACTTCCTGAACATCCTGAATTTGGTTCGTCGTCGTTTGGATTTCCACTCCAGTCAAGTTCTATATGGTTTGAACACTCTGGACAAACTATTTCATCAAAGTTTTCATCAATTAGTGCTTCAAAATTTGTTCCACAATATGGACATGTTATTTGAAACCCATCTTCAAAATCTTCTTCATATATGTCTGCATATAAAGCGTCAACTTTATTTTTTAATTCTTCCAATTTTTGGCTTTCTTTTTCTTGTTGTTTTAGTATTTCGTTTACTTCATCTTCTTTATAATTTACTATTTTTTCTGTTTCTTTTATAACTCCATCAACAAGTTTATCCATTCTTTTTGTTATGTAAAAAAGATCTTCTTCATCTTTTATGTTCTCTTTTACATCTTTCATAAAACTTATCAATTCTTTTTTTAAGTTATTTAACATTAAGTTTTTATATCCTTTCCATATACTCACAAGTACGAGTATCTATTCTTAGTACATCACCAATATTTACAAACATTGGAACTTGAAGTTCTAATCCTGTTTCTAATGTTGCAGGTTTTCCAGATGTTGTAGTTGTGTTTCCTGCAAATCCTGGTTCTGTATATGTAACCTCTAGTTCTACAAATATTGGAGGTTCTACTGCAAATACACTTTCTTTATATGATAAGATTTTTACCATCATGTTTTCTTTTAAATATTTTAGGCAATCTCCTAGTTGTTCTTTGTTAAGTGGTATTT
>CAYTEX010000123.1:0-4213 GCA_964437015.1 uncultured Clostridium sp.
CTGGAATTACGGTAATAAAGAAATATGTTTTGTAAAACAGTAAAGAGGAAATTTATAAAAATTTCCTCTTTTTCTTTAAGTAAAAATATTTACAATGATGATGGATTATGTTATAATCTATAGTGTTAAGATAACTTTATTTTAAAGCTTTATAGAATAGGAGATTAAAATGAATCAAATACTTTCTGTCGAAATTGAAAAAAAGAAGAAAAAAAGCAAAGCAAGTGTAAAATCAATTCTTATTGTATTTTGCATATTTTTAATAATATTTGGAATAGGAATTACAACAACAGGAGCATATTCATATTATAAAAATATTTCAAATAAAGAGAATGAAAACATAGTACTTGTAAATAATGAACCACCATTAATAACAACAGAGCGACCAAATGCAAACACAATCAAAATTGTAGTTACACATGACAAAGAAATAGAAAATGTTTGGTATACATTAAATAATGAAGAAGAAGTTGAAATAAACACCAATAGAAAATCAAATGTTGAAAAAACAATTAAATTAAAAGCTGGAAAAAATACATTAAAAGTTATAGCAAAAGATATTAATGGTATACAAAATCAATATGAAGGTAACTTTGATGTCGAAGAAACAGAAGTAAATGATGGACCAACAGTTACATTAACACCAGTAGAGGGTAAAGTGCAAGCAGTTACAGAAAGTGAAACAAATATAGATAAAATAATATACTATTGGGACGATGATGAAGCAAATGCTACAACTCTTACAATTAATGACAAGAAAAATGAAACTTTAATTGATGTTACTTTAGAAGGAACACATACATTAACAATTATGGCTACTGATGTAGAAGGAAAACAAACAATAAAGCAACAAAAAGTAATGGGAGTAAATAAACCCAAATTAGAAGTTACAACAGATGGTCAAAGCTTCTTTATAAAAGCTGAAGATGAAACAGGATTATCTAAGATTGAAATTACGTTAAATAATAATGAAACAATAACAGAAGATATAAATAAAAAAGAATATACTAAAACTATAAATTTGGAAAATGGAGAAAATAAATTAACAGTTAAAGCATACAATAGTAATGGAATACAACAAATAAACAGAGTAAAATACACTAAGGAGTAAAAAATGATAAATGAAATTTATATAATTGATGATGATGATACATCGATAATTATATTTAGAGAATTATTTAAAGATGATGAGGGGTATAAATTTATTAGTGTAAAAACCCAACAAATTGACATTGCATTAAAAAATATTCCTTCTCTAATAATAATTAATGAAGATGCAATTGACATGGATGTAATAGAAATATGCAGAAAAATAAGAAAAGACGAAAATAATACAATTACACCTGTAATTGTTGTATCATCAAATGGTTCAAGAGAACATAGATTAAAAATTTTAATTGAATCAATTGAATATTGTATAAAAAAACCAGTGGATGAAGGCTATTTGTACTATACAGTTAAAAACTTAACTAGGCTTCTTACAACAAATAGACGAATGAGTCCTTTAACAGGTCTTCCTGGAAACGTACAAATTCAAACAGAGCTTAAAAAAGGATTAATGAAACAAGAAGACTTTTCAGTTTTGTATATTGATTTAGATAATTTTAAAGCATATAATGATGTATATGGATTTTTAAAAGGTGACGAAGTAATAAAATACACCGCAAAGCTAATTTTATCTGCAGTACATGATAATGGAGGAGGGTTTGTAGGACATATCGGTGGAGATGATTTTATATCCATAGTTTATGGAACCCATGTAGAAAAGCTTTGTCAAGAAATTATTTACAAATTCGATCACAATATTAAAAGGTTTTATAATGACAAAGATACAGAAGATGGATATATAGAAGTTGCTAATAGAAAAGGTATTGTAGAAAAATTCCCTCTAACATCTATATCAATAGCAGTTGTTGTTGCAGAAAGAGGAAGGTTTAACAATATTCTTGAAATAGGAGATGTTTCAGCACAGGTAAAGCATGCAGTAAAATCTGTTATGGGAAGTAGTTACGCAATAGACAGAAGAAAAAATTAGATTATAATTAATGAAATTAAGAATTATTGGATATAATAATTTTTGATTTCATTTTATTTATACTCTAGGAAAGTAACGAGCATTTTGCGAAGTTAGTTTCCTAAGAATGCGGTAAAGGACAGATATAATTCGGGAGGTAGTGTGTCTATGTATGAAAGAAATGCGATTGTTTTAGAAAGATATTTTAACCAAATGTTTGGATATGATATGAAAAACAATATTAAGGAAAATTTTAAGAATTATTGTGAATTAATTGATGCATTGCAAAACTATACAAATACTACGGAAGATGAAGAAGAGGCAATGATACAATATGATTCAATAGCCAATAAAATAAGAGAAATACAAAAAAGACAAGCTATATTAAACAAAAAGAATAAAAAATATCAACAAGATAGAGAGAACATTTTTGAAACCATAGACGAAGACGCAAATTTAATACAAAAAAAAATAGATGATATAAATAATGATATTCAAACTGTTGAGGATGAAATAAGGGAAAATGCACAAAATTTTGCAGCTGTCATTGCAGAATTTAATGAAAAAAGCTCAATTAGGACTCAATATGGAAAAAACAGAAGAAAAGTAGAAATTGAATATAACAAAATTTTAAATAAAACATTAGATAATTATAAAAACATAGATATTAATTTGGCCAATAAAGCAAAGCAGTTTATAGAAAGAGATACAAAAAGTATTGAAGAAGAACTAAAAAATAAACTTAAAAAAAATGGAGAAAAGGAAAAAGTACAATTTAATGACGAAATAATTGAACAATCCATTATATTGAGCATAGATATTCAAAAAAGAGAAACCAATATATTGTCAGGGATATATGAAAAAACAGCTAAGTTATTTGTTGAGATAAAGAATAATAATGTAAAAATTGACAAATATAAAAAGAATATCTTAGACTCTAAAAGTAAACTAAGTTTTATAGAAGCAATAAAAGAATATTTAATTAAATTTCTTGATAATGAAAGAATGGCTTCTGTTAATGGAGAAGAAGAATACAACTCGCTTATGAAAGAAGCGTGTAAAAATCTAAATAATGATTTAGTTCAAATAAATAATTTATATGCATTATTAATTAAAGAAATTCAAAAAAAAGCCACAAAAAAAATGTATAATGAATTATATAAAGTTGAATATTTAAATAATTTAGAAAAAAGTGCTGAAGATTTTGATGCACAAGTTAAAAAACTAAAAATACCAGTAGCTGTAATTAATCCAAACTATTGGAGAATTGAAGGTATGAAAAAAATATATGGAATATTTAACAAAACTGTTACAGAAATTTATAATAGAGATTTGACTGAATTTATACCAATGGAAATGAAATTTGAAAATAAGGATAAAGAAGAAATTAATAATGAAAATGGTGACAAAAAAGAAACAAAAAAAATGAAGAATCCTATAACAACAAAAAAAGATATACAAAACGACATAGACGAAATAAATGAAGAGGAAGATCTAAAATCAGAAATTGATGAGAAAATAGATATAATCTTAGGAATATCGAAGCCAAATTATAAAACAGAAGGAAAGAAAAAAAGCAATAAAATTGATGATGAGGATGATGATGATTGGGATGAATGGGAAAACGATTTTGAAGAAGAGAATGAAGATTTAGATACAGAATTTGAAGATGATGAAATAGATGATGACTTTGAAGAAAACGATGATGATTATTTAGATGGTGACTTTGAAGATGATGATGAAGACTTTGATATAGATAGTGACTTGGAAGACGAAGAAATAGAAGATGATTTTTCAATAGACGAAGATGAAGATATAGACAATGATTTCAATGACGAATATGAGGATCTAGAGGATGATTTCGAAGAAGACGATTATAAAGAAAATAGGAACACGGGGTTAAAACATGAGTATAAAAGAAACAGCTATAAAAATGAAGACGACATAGATATTGACATATGGGGAAATAGTATCACAAAATCGAACAAAAGGGAAATAGAAGAAAGTGACTGGGGAAATGAATTCATAAAAATTAATAAAAAAGGAACCAAAAAGAAAAAAGGCTTTTTTGATAAATTTAAAAAATAAAAAAAGCACCCATTGGGAAATAATTCTTGAATGGGTGTTTTTTGTTTATCTCTTAGAAAATTGTGGAGCTTTTCTAGCTTTTTTAAGACCATATTTCTTTCTTTCTTTCAT
>CAYTEX010000124.1:0-4210 GCA_964437015.1 uncultured Clostridium sp.
TTATTTCATTATTTATGATTTGTTTTGAATCTATTTCATCTATATTTTCTTCCATTGAACATATAAACGAAATATTTTTTTCTTCGTTTGGTTCTATTTCGATGTCAAACACTCCGCTAACTATATGATTTTCTTCAGGGAAGAATCCACGTTTTTCTTCTTCTATATAAAACATATTGTAAAAAGTATCATTAATATGTTCTGTGTAATTTCCTTCTGAAATTTTCATATAAATTGTATCAAATGTGTTTTGGTATATAAATAATTTTATTTTATCGCTTTGTATTTCCTGTGAAATGTCAAAGTTATGATTTGTGTTCATTGAATGAAAATCCCTAAAATTAAATACTGGAGCTAATTGTAGTTTTGTTTTAGAATTTCCATTTCTAATTTTATAATAAACTATAACTGTATTTCTTCCATGTTGCATACATATTGTTTTTGTTATTTCCGTGTCTTCTACTCTATATTTAAATATTGGTAAAATGTCTTTTTGAAATGATTCTAAATATTTAAATCCTTGTGACACATAATTTTTACATACATTTGTATATAAATCATATTTTTTATCATCTAAAACAATGCTTTCATCTAATTATGATAAAATCAAGTTTCTTCTTGCTGGGCTATATAATGGTGCAACTAGTAATCCATGGTATTTTCTTGTATTAGCTCCAATTAAAGTTGATGATGAATATCCTCCTAATCCATTCGTTATAATCCATTCTTTTTTTAGACCTTGTTCCAAATCTAAGTCTTTTTTTTCAAATTTCATTAGTGTTCCTCCAAATATTTTATTTTTTATTCCTTATATTTTTTTTATCTTTCATACTTTCATATGCTTTCATCATTTCGTGTTTTTTTATCATTTCCTCTATTTTTTTTATATCTTTTTCTTTTTTATTTAACTTCTTTCTTTTTTCTTTTGCTTTCGCATCAGAATCTCGTATAGATTTTATTCTTTCACTATATTTATTTGCAAATTTACTTTTATATCTTATATTTTTTCCTTTTTTATGTTTTTTTGTTTTAGAACTCTTTATCATTTCCTTTTTTATCTGCTTGTCAGCTTGAAGTTTAGAGTTCATCATTATATACTCTATGTCATTTTGTTTATCTTTAAATTTTAAGTCATCACATATAATTTTTATTAAGGTATCTGCAATTATCATACTATTATGCCTAATATAATTATCTTTTATCATTGATATATTTTCTTTTATAAATTTAATCTTCTTATCTTTAACATTATCAACAATTTGCTCTACAAGTTCTGAACCATCAAGATTATATTTTTTTATGAATTCAGGCATTACTTCTCCTGTATCATATAAACAATAATCTATTAATCCTTCTCCACAATGTTCTATTATAGCATTTATATGATCTGCAACTGTATAGTTGTCTGTTAATCCTGGTTCTGTCATAATATTACATACATATAATTTAACTCCCTTGGCTTCTTTTATAGCCCTTGCTATTCCATTTACAAGTAAATTTGGAATTACATTAGTATATAAGCTTCCAGGACCTATTATAATTCCATCTGCATCTTTAATTGCTTCTATTACTTCTGTATGTGCCTTACAATTTCCAGGATTCAAATATACCCTATTGACTTTTGTTATTTTATCATAAACTGTTTCTGCTATTTTTGATTTTTCTTCTATTAAATATCCATTATCAAGTTCTGCACATATTTGCATTTTATCTTTTGTAACAGGTAAGACATTTCCACATATTTTAAATACTTCATTAGTATCTTTTACTGAATTAGCAATGCCTCCTGATATGTCACTCATTGCAGCAAAATATAAGTCCGAAAACGAAATTCCTTTTAAGTCTCCATTTGGAAATTTGTAACTTAATAGTTCTTTCATTTTGCTTTCATCAGAAAGTGCCAATGCTGATATTCCACTTTTTATATCTTCTAGTTGTCTATATGTCATATTTTCATTATTTTGTCCAAAATTTTCACCATAATCCGAAATAGTTACTACTGCAGTAATATTTGTTGTATGTTTTTTTAGTCCTTCTAGTGTTGTATTTAATCCACTTCCTCCACCAATGACAACAATTTTTGGACCTTTATTATATATCTTTTTGTTAAAAATCAATGAATTTACATTTACTTTTTTTCCTTTTTCTATTCTATCATCTGTTGCCTCAACAAAAAGTTCCATTGTTCTTTTATTTATAAATATCAAGCCCATTACAACACATGTAAAACCAATAACAAAATAGATAATAATTTTTAAGGCTTGTATAAATGATATAGATTCATTTGCTACAATTAAACTAGCCATTCCATAAGATGTAAATACTACTCCAACTAAAATAAGCATTATCCATCTTTTCATTTTTGAACTGTCTTTAAACCAATTAAATATACTTCTCATTATAATTCCTGCCTCTCTATCATTTCTTAATAAGCTGTAACTTCTTTACTCTACAAATTTTATTTCTTCCTCTATTTCAACTCCATATCTTTCATAAACCTTATCCTTTATGTGTTTTATTAAATCCATAATATCTTTTGCAGTTGCATCTCCTGTGTTTACTATAAAACCTGCATGTTTTTCGGAAACCATTGCTCCTCCAATTTTATATCCCTTTAATCCGCACTCATCTATTAATTTTGCAGTAATTATTCCTTCTTGTCTTTTAAATGTGCTTCCTGCAGATGGATATTCTAAAGGTTGTTTTTCTTTTCTTTTGTTTAAATACTCTTTCATTTTTTGTTCTATATTTTCTTTGTTTCCTTTTTCTAATTTTAGTTTTGTTTCTAGGATTATATATTCTTTTTGGTTAAATATACTTGATCTATATTCAAATTTTTGGTCTTCGTTAGATAATTCAAAAATTTTTCCATCTTTGTCCATACATTTGGTAGAAACAACTATATCTTTCATTTCCTTTCCATAGGCTCCTGCATTCATGAAAACAGCTCCTCCGACTGTTCCAGGAATACCAGACAGCTCTTCAAATCCAGATATTTCTTTTTCCTTTAGTTGAATACCTAAAGCCATCATTTTATTTCCGCTTCCTACTTTAACCACTATGTCCTTTTTATTATCTTCTATTTTAAAAAATTGAATATCAATTTTAATTACAAGACCTCTAATTCCATTATCTGAAACTAAAAGATTGCTTCCGTTTCCAATTATTGTTATAGGAAGATTTTTTAATTTTGCATAATTTAATGCTTGTTTTAATTCATCTTCGTTTACGACACTAACAAATAAATCTGCATTACCTCCTACTTTAAATGATGTGTGATTTCTCATTGGTTCATTATACATTATCTTTTGAGTAATTTCAATTTTCTCACTCATATTTGTGTTCCTTTCAAATGTTATTCTAATCTAGCTTTTCTTTCTAAGATATATTATCATTTTTTTTAGATATTTACAAGGTTTTTTATAATTTTTTTATTTGCTTTTTTTGCTATATTATGCTATAATAAGAGTATGTGGTATATTTTACTATAAAAATATTTATGGAGGATAAAAATATGTGGCCATTTTGGTTAATTATAGCAGGATTATGCTTTGTTATTGAAATATATACTGTTGGATTTTTTATTTTTTGGTTTGGCGTTGGAGCATTACTTGCATTACTTATAAGCTTTATTACCAACAATTTATTTATTCAAGTCGTAGTATTTCTTGTATCTTCTAGTTTACTTGTTGTATTGACCAAACCTTTAATGAAAAAATTTCTAAAAAACGAAAAATCTATTCCTACAAATTATTTCAGCTTAATAGGTAAAAGTGGAATAGTAACAGAAAAAATAGATAGCTCAAATTCAACAGGTCAAGTAAAAGTAAAAGGTGAATTGTGGTCAGCAATAGCTGATTCAGATATTGAAAAAGACTCTAAAGTAAAAGTACTATCTGTTGACGGTGTTAAATTAAAAGTAGAAAAACTAAATGATGAATAATTTATAAAATAGATATTAATTTTAAAAAATATATAAAATTTTAAGGAGGTTTAATTATGGGAGCAGCAATTTTTTTTGGAATTTTAATTGTCATAATTTTAATTATTGCATTCAAATCAATAAAGGTAGTAAACCAATCAGAGGTTTATATTATTGAAAGACTTGGTAAGTATTATAAAACAGCTGATGCCGGTCTTACACTTATTGTTCCTTTTATTGATAGAGTAAGCTCAGTAGTTCTTTTAAAGGAACTAACAATGGACATCC
>CAYTEX010000125.1:0-4090 GCA_964437015.1 uncultured Clostridium sp.
AAATTTTTTCACAAAAATAATTTTTTTGCATATACTAAAATGCAAGGAGGTTAATTATGTGTGGAATTGTTGGATTTGTAAATTATAAAAAAGAATTGCCAAATAAACAAGAAGTTTTAAATAACATGCTTCAAACTTTAAAAAAACGTGGTCCAGATGAAGATGGAACTTACATTAATGAAAATGTCGCATTAGGCCACAAAAGATTAATTGTAGTTGACCCTGATGGCGGAAAACAGCCTATGGTTCAAAAATACTCATTAGGTGAATATGTAATTGTGTATAATGGTCAAATTTATAATACAGAAGAGTTAAAAAATGAGCTTTCTGAAAATAGTTTTAAATTTTTAACCCACTCAGATACAGAAGTTTTATTAAAAGCATACATACATTTTGGAAAAGATGTAGTTAAATATTTAAATGGAATTTTTTCATTTGCAATATGGAATACCAAAACTAAAGAATTGTTTCTAGCTAGAGACCACTTTGGAATAAAGCCCTTATTTTATACAGAATTTGATCAAGGTCTACTTTTTGCTTCAGAGCTCAAAGCAATTTTTGAATATCCAAATTTCAAAAAAATAATAGATTCTCAAGGAATATCGGAGTTTTTTGGAATTGGTCCGGCTCATACTCCAGGTTTAAGTGTTTATAAAAATGTTTTTGAAATAAAACCTGGACATCTCGCCGTTTATAACACTTCTGGCCTTCATATAGAAGAATATTGGAAATTAGAATCTAAACCTCATTTAGACGATTTTGACGAAACATGTTCTAAAGTTAGCTTTCTTATAAAAGATGCAATATCAAGGCAACTTGTTTCTGATAAACCAATTTGCACATTTTTATCTGGTGGTCTTGATTCTAGTATTATAACTAAATTTACAGCAGATTACTTAAAGGAAAACAATATGCCACCTCTTGATACTTACTCTGTTGACTATGTAGACAATGATAAAAACTTTGTTAAATCAGATTTTCAGCCTAATTCAGATAATTATTATATAGATTTGATGAATAAATCAACTTATACCAATCATCATCAAGTTATGTTAGATACTCCTGAACTTGCAAAAGCTTTGGAAGAAGCTATGATAGCACGTGATGTCCCTGGTATGGCTGATGTTGACTCTTCTCTATATTTATTTTGCAAAGAAGTAAAAAAAGAAAAAACAGTAAGTATAATGGGCGAATGTGCAGATGAAGTATTTGCGGGATATCCGTGGTTTTTTCGAGAAGATGCTTTAAGTTCTGGAACTTTTCCATGGTCTATTGCTTTAAATGAAAGACAACATCTTTTGCATCCAGAAATCTCTCAAAAAATCAATTTAAAAAAATATGTAGATTATAGATATAGGCAAAGTTTAGCAAATGTTGAAATACTAGATAATGATTCTTATGATACAGCTCAAAAACGTAAAATAACTTATTTAACAACATATTGGTTTATGCAAACATTGCTAGATAGAGGCGACAGAATGACTATGGCAAATGGATTTGAAATAAGAGTTCCATTTTGTGATTACAGAATAGTTCAATATATGTATAATGTGCCTTGGGAGATGAAAGCATATCAAGGTAGAGAAAAAGGTCTTTTAAGATATATAATGAAGGATTATCTTCCAGAAGAAATAGTTACAAGAAAAAAATCGCCATACCCAAAAACACATAACCCAAATTATTTAGCTACTGTAAAGCAAATGCTAACAAATATAATGAAAAATACAAACTCTCCAATAAATACTTTGCTTAACAGAGACTATATAATAGAAATTTTAAATACAGATGGCAAGGCTTTTTCAAGACCATGGTTTGGTCAATTAATGACCGGTCCACAGCTTATGGCTTATCTTTGCCAAGTGAATATGTGGCTGGAAAAATATCAACCTAAAATTGAGGTGTAGGAGAAATTTCAAATCTTATTAAAACAAAAACCTTGATAGTATCTTGCTATCAATGTTTTATTATTTTATATCTTGTTTTTATTTTTCTTACTTTTATGTTACAATTTACATTTAAAATCCTACACTCCTGGTAATACACTAAAATATCCTTTATCTCCACTTACATAATTTCCATCTGCATTATATACCGCTGTGTCTATTCTTGCATATTCTTTGTCTATATGATCTGCATCCCATTTTGTTCCATTTCCTCCAGTTAATTTAAGTGGCTCCTCTACTCCTACATATTCTAAATTTCCAGTTATTTTTCCTCCAAACATAGTCGTACTTTCTGTAACTTTACTTGTATTCCATTTACTTGATACATAAATTTTCTCAATATTAAGTCCACCAAACATTGCTCTCATGTTTTCCACATTACTTGTATCAAAGCTACTTAAATTTAATTCTTTAAGGCTTATTTGGTGTACAAACATTGCTCTCATCGTCGTAACTTTACTTGTATCAAAATTCTCTAAACCTTTTATTTTTTGAAGTTTTGAACTATAGTTAACTATTCCACATCCAAACATAAAACTCATGTCTGTTACATTAGATGTATCAAAGTTACTCACATCAAGCGTAGTTAGTTCATTACAGCTTTCAAACATACGAGACATATTTGTTACATTTTTTGTATCAAAGTTACTTAAATCTAATGTTGTTAATTGGCTACAATGTTGAAACATCGTACTCATATCTTTTACATTTCTAGTATTTAATTTCTGTATACCTGTTATTTGTGTTAAATTTGTACAGTTTTGAAACCATCTTCTTGTATACATTGGCTTTATTACTTCTTCAAATGTTATGGTTTTTATTTTTGTTAAATGATCTTTCCATAGTATATCATTAGTTTCTTCAAATTTTGTTTGGCTTATGTCTTCGGTTTTATATAAAACTGTTTTTCCATTTATTGTATTTCCTGTTGTATTAAATACCATTGTTCCATCACTATATATTATTGCATATACTCCTGATACAACGTCAGATTTGTCTTTTTTAGTTGCATTTCCATTTTTGTCTACTAAATAACAATTTCCACTGTCTTTATATATTACATAAAAAGTTCCATCTCCATTGTCAAATACTTCTGCTTCTCCATATTTTTCTATTTCTTCTTGTAGGCCATTTGCTTGTACCGTTTTTCCAAATTGGTTTGTTTTTTCTGCCATATACGATAATTGTATTTTTTCTGCTTCTTGTTGTTCGTCCATAATTATCTTTGCTTCGCCAGCTCTTTGTAATATTCCATTATCTCCTGTTAGCATCATTATTGATATCCCAGCTAAAATCAACAACACTATAATAGTTACAACAAGTGCTATAAGTGTAATTCCGGCTATTTGTTAATTTGGGACCGGGTACTTTTTTACATTTTTCATCTTTTACCTCTTTCTTGTCTTTTGACTCCAAATCTACTTATATTTTATAAAATTTTCTATTTTTGGTCAATATGTAAAATGCCCTGCGCATGTACCTACATAGATACAATCGCAAGGTTTTTATAGTTTATTAGATTTATATTATATTTTAATTACATTTCTGTTACATTTTTGAGTTTTTGCCAGAAACCTCCTGTACCTGTGGTAGCACTGCCAAAAATCTCCGGTACGAATAGTCAGCCAATACAACTGTTTGGCGACAGATATATGAAGCACTTAAAAATATAGCAATAGTTGCACATTGACAATTGAATAATTGACATAGAAAAAAGCAAAAGTGGTCATGCAGTACCACTCCTGCTTTAGTATATATATAGTAAAAATTTACACACTAGACTTGACAAGCTCCCTAATTTTCTTTTCTATTTCGTACCCTGCGTTCAAGTTACCATAAAGACAAAATTCTGTCAAAAAAGTGACTCAGGGAACGAGGAAATTTCAAAGTGCCGACCCTACTACTGAACTGCTAACACTGCACGAGTCGAAAAAGAGCAATGGATACCCGCAGCGCCATAACTGTCAGCAAAGGCAAAGCTACCCGCTTGACCGCCATCATACCAACCATCTCCACGTATAAAGAACGGGTCAAGCGTAACGGTGTCTTCGTCGCTTCTGTCTCCGTTCCAACTATAATTTGCACCTACCCCAGATGATGTTTCCCATATAGCATCTCCATACATACTTCCAAATGAACTATAACTT
>CAYTEX010000126.1:0-4088 GCA_964437015.1 uncultured Clostridium sp.
CCCAGCATCTTCAATACCTTTAATTAAATCTCTTCTTTTTTCAACTTTTGAAATTCCCACTGACGATCCTGAGTTTGATGGCTTAACAAACATCGGATATTTTAATTTTTCTTCTATTTTATTAGCAATTTCATTTATATTATATCTTGTTCCATTTAAAGTTTCGTCAAAATATATGTATTCTTCTTTATAACATTTCTTTAAATATATATATTTTGTTTGTAAAATATTTGCTTTTTCAAAGATAATCTTTGCATATGCTTTATCCATACTAATTGAAGATGCAAGAACTCCACATCCTACGTATTTTATATTAAATAGTTCAAATAGTCCTTGTATTGTTCCATCCTCTCCATATAATCCATGTAAAATGGGAAATACGATGTCTAGCTCTTTTAAATATTTAATAATGTTTTCGATTTTAGATCTTTCTCCTAGCTTCTCTTTGTACCACTCTCCATTTTTATCAATGTAAATTGGATAAATATCATACTTATTTTTATCCAGATTTTCTAAAATATATTTTGCAGATTTACATGATATTTCATTTTCTGTAGACTTTCCACCATAAATAACTCCCAGTTTAATCATTTCAAAATCACTTCCTTTTCTAACATATAAGTATTTTTACTTCTACCCCATCTAGTTTTCAAACTTCCTCTTTAATTCTTCTGCAACTTCAAATAACTTCATCCCATTAGATGCTTTAATTAAAACTGTATCATCTTGTTGTAAATACATTGTTAATTCCTTTATTAAGCTATCTTTATCTTTAAAATGTTGAACTTTTTCTTTATTATACCCATATTTAATTGCTTCTTCTCCAATAAGTATGGCATTTTCTCCAATAATATATAATTTATCTATATTATTTTTATATATTTCTATTCCAACATCTCTATGTAGTTTTTCTGAAAAATCTCCAAGTTCAAACATATCCCCTAAAACAGCTATTTTTCTTTTTCCTGTCATATTTTTTAAACTTAAAATTGATGCTTTCATAGATTCATAGCTTGCATTGTATGCATCATTAATTAAAGTGATATTATTTTTTAATTTAGCTATTTCCATTCGTTTTGGAGTTAACTTAAATGTCCTAATACCATTTTTTATTTCTTCATTATTAAGACATAAAATTTTTCCAAATGCTATTCCACAAAGCGCATTTAATATAAAGTGCTCTCCTCCAACTGGTACTTCCATTCTTATTTGTTCATCTTCATATTTACAAATAAATTCGCTTGAATTCTCACCTAATTTTATGTTTTCCGCTTTAAACTCACTTTCATTATTTATTCCAAAAGTATGTATATTATATTTTTTGTTATTTTCTTTTTGCCATTTGTTTAATAAGTCATTGTCATTGTTTAAAACTAGTGTTTTTTCTTCCATTCCATCTAATATTTCTAGTTTAGCTTTTAAGATATTTTCTCTAGATCCTAAATTTCCTATATGTGATGTTCCAACATTAGTGATAACTGCTATATCTGGTTTAGCAATTTTACTTAGATAACTAATCTCTTCTAAATGGTTCATTCCCATTTCTATAACAGCAACTTCTTCATCTTGTAGTCTTAAAATAGTTAAAGGTAGACCTATGAAATTATTATTATTTCCTTCTGTTTTCAAAGTCTTATATTTCTGTGACATAACATTTGCAATAATATCTTTAGTACTTGTTTTTCCAACGCTTCCTGTAACTCCAATAACTTTTAGTTTATTTCCATATAGCTCTCTTTTTAATTTAGCCATTTTCCCAAGTGCAATAATAGTGTCATCCACCTGAATTATGGTTTTTCCTTTTTGTGAATATTCTTCTAATTTTTCTTTTGAAATTTTTAACCTATTAATTATAACCGTATCTGCCCCATTTTTAAAAGCATCTTCCCAAAAATCAGCACCATCAAAATTTTCACCTTTTATTCCAATATATGTATCTCCCTCTTTTATTGTTCTTGTATCTCTAGAATAATTATTACATTCTTTATTTTTATCTCCTATAATTAGTTTTCCTTTTGTGCACTTTAAAATGTCTTCTACTTTTAAATTCATAATATACTTATTTCCTTTCAATTTTATCTTATTCCTATTCTATCAAATTGTGATTTTTTTTTCAACAAAAAAACTCTTTATTATTATGCATTGTTTAAGAATATAAAAAAACGGAACTAACATTTTCTAAGCTCCTAATGTCGCTAAGAAAATCTAAGTTTCGCATAATTATCTTCTACGGAAAAATTCTCCCTTTCGGTCGATTTTTCCTAGAATATAAAAAACCTTATTTGGTTTAATCCCAAATAAGGATTTTTTTGTTATTCAACACTTCTATTAGCTATTTCAATCGCTTTTGATACTATATTTCCACAATCTTTAGAAGATACATTTGCCCATCCTCCATCTTTTTTTACTTTATCGTATACTCCTAATTCTTTTGCTATTTCTTCTTTTAAATTTTCAGACATTAGCTTACTATTTTTGGACATATTGAACTCCCCCTTTATAGAAAACATTTAAATTCGTTTTCTATAAAATTATTATGGTTTTATTTTTTATTTTTATTTATATAATTTATTGAAAATTTGGTAATTTTATTACATAGTCAATGTTCCATTTGGTGTATTATAAATCACAAGTATATCTTCTTCTTCTCCTGTTTTTGCATTTATATAAACAATAAAATCTCTGTTATCAACTGTTCCTTCAAATTCATAGCATAGAATTTCAGTTTTATATTCTGTTGGTATTATTGCTAAACCTTCACTTTTTATATTCAAATTTTTATTTAAAGTTTTTTTGGCTTGTTCTTTAGAAATAACATTTTTATCTATATTTCTTTCAGTATGATTATTTAAATATCCTGTTGACTCAAATCCGAGTATTTCTCCATTATCCAATGCCACTTTAACTTTTATTAAATCTGGATAAATTATTACTCCATCTTGGTTATATGCATAATTTATTGTTAAAATACCACTTTCATTTAAATAATAAGTAACGTGCATATTTCTTATTCCAACTTTTTCTAAAAACTCTAGCCCCTTTTTATTTGCATCTTCATAGCTCCAAACTTGATCTCCAATATCTCTATTGCAATTTGAATACACAACATAACATCCTTTTTTTGACACAGAAATTGCATAATTTTCATTTTCTTCAGTCTTTACTGAAAAATTGTATGCTGGTATATTAGTATTTTGTGATTGTTCTAAAGTATTTATCTCTTGGATTTTTTTATCTTTTATAAAATCTCTTACTTTATTTTTCGCTTCTTCTTCTGATACATCATTACCAATTATCATTTTAGGTTCTGTATTTGTCATATGTTCGGAAAAAGCTCCATCATATATTAGGCCTGAATATTCATGAAAGTTTTCCTCTAATGTGCTAAACATGTCAGTTTCTGAAGAAACGGACTGACTAAATTGGTCTTTTCCTGTTTGAGCTAATTCTTTCCAAGAAACGGAGACGGTCTGCTGCGGCTCTACCACGCTCGGCGTCTCGACGGCTTCCCAAGAGATAAACTATATGTGTGGAGCTTTTCTAAATCATTGAATTCTTCGTCTGTTAGCTCTTGTCCCTTTATATTTTTTCTAGAAAGAGTATAACTATAGTCACTTACCTGGTTTAAAAATTTTGCTGTATTCTCCAATTCCTGACTTTGAACTGGCAAATTTGATAAATATGTTTCTGCCAAATTTGCTTCTCTCCATAAATATGTCAAAGTTTCAGCTGCATGTGTGCTTGAACTTGAAATAGTCGCCTTAGCTAAATATGTTTCAACATTTTGTACATAATTCATCAATTCATATAAATTGCTATTATACATATTTTCGTTTGCAATTTTTGTTTTATTCATATTTTGATATAAAAAATATGAAAGTATTCCAATTGCTATAATTAGAATTCCAATTATAATTGGTAAAATGTGTTTATTTAAATTTTTATTTTTCATAATCCAATACCTTTCTTATTAAACAAAGATTAAATATATTATTTTTCAATCCCTTGGTGTCGAAATCTTTATGTACCTTGAATTTTTCTTTCGAAAAATTCAGCTACAATGTTGATTTCTCCAATCGCCCTGCGCT
>CAYTEX010000127.1:0-4049 GCA_964437015.1 uncultured Clostridium sp.
GATGAATTTAAAGCTCCAAAATTAGAATTTAATGAAAAGAAAGATTATGCTGAATTAGCTAATAAACCATTTAAAACAGCTGATCCAGTATATTCAAATGGAATAATAAACAAAGCAATCCAATCTATAAAGTTTTCTTTAGATGAAAAGGGAGGAGAAGTGAAAAGTGAAGTAGCGATTGATGCAACATTAGTTACTTCAGTAGGAGAAAGACCAAAAGAAGATGAACCAAGATATTTTTATGTAGATGATACATTTGCAATTTTTTTAAGAGAAAAAGGAAAAAACAAACAAAACTTTGCAGGAAGAGTTGAAGATATAACGAAAGTTAAATAAATAATTGAATTTTCAAGGATTGACTATATGTCAACAGTTGAAGGTAGAAAACTTTGAAAGTTTTCTTCCTCATTTTTTGTATAAATACAAAAAAATAGTTCATAATTACAATATAAGAATATTATGAAAGGATTTTAGATTTTGAAAAAAAGTTTTAATAAAAAAGAAACAGGAGAAGATGCGACAAAATATGGAGAATTTGTATCATCATATTTTGGATGGATAACTCCCAAACAACAAAAAGAAAAGGCGGAGAATTTAGAAAATATAGGTAAACAGAAAAAAGTGTAAATTGGGACCGGGTACTTTTTTACACTTGTAAAAAAGTACCCGGTCCTAATTTAAAACAGTACAATATTTAAAGAAAAACAAAGATATGGTGAGATAAACAGAGAAACAAAGAGTATATTAATTGTCAAGCGTAATAGATTATAAATAGAGATATGAAAACTAATGTTGAAAAATGAAAAAAATGAAAGTATAATATCATTGAAAGTCAAAGAAAGTCAAAAACAGGGGTGATTATATGAGAGTCTCAGACATAATCGAAGAATTCATCAAAGAGCTATTTGATGAGGAGAATGAAATTGAAATACAAAGAAATGATTTAGCACAAAAGTTTAATTGTGTTCCATCACAAATAAACTATGTAATATCTACAAGGTTTAAACCTTCACAAGGATATTACGTAGAAAGCACGCGTGGTGGTGGAGGACACATTACAATAAAAAAAGTCAATAATACTAAATCAGACTACATAATGCATATAATAAACAATATAGGAAATTCAATATCGAATAGTGAGTCACAAATTTTAATTAGTGATTTTTTAACATATGATTTAGTAAACACAAAAGAAGCAAAATTATTAAGAGTTGCAACAAGTGACAATGTACTAGATATTCCAAGAGAATATCGTGATAAATTAAGAGCAACAATTTTAAAAAATATGTTGTTAAATTTAACATAAAATTTTCATTTAGGGACGGTCCTTTTTTGCAAATATTTTCAGTCGGGGACAGGTCTTAAATGTAGGATAGTTGTTTTCTTTTAATGAAAATAACTAATCCGCGTCAACATATCGTTTTATAAATTTTCGAAGAGCCGGAACTTGTCGCCGGTCGTAGAAAATTTATAAAATGATATGTGGTTAAACAGGATTAGTTATTTTTAAATAAAAAACAACTATCAAAAAATAAAAAAAAGAAAGGAATGATTTATTATGAAATGTGAGAATTGTGGAAAAAATGAAGCAAATGTTAAATATACTCAAATTATTAATGGAGAGAAAAAGCAAATGTTTTTATGTGAGGATTGTAGTGAAAAATTAGGTATTAATGATATTCACTTTAATATGCCAATTAATTTTACTAGCTTTTTAACAGATTTCTTTGATGATATGAATGATATAAGTTTAATGCCAACTATTGGAGCATCAAATGGACTAAGCTGTAAGAAATGCGGTCTAACATGGGAAGATTTTTTACATACAGGAAAATTTGGATGTAGCAATTGTTATTCTGATTTTGAATCCAGGATTGACCCTATATTAAGAAGTTTGCAAGGAGCAACTAATCATGTTGGAAGAATAGGAACTGTAAAAGAAGGAAACAATGTAAAACAAAATCTTGATGATAAAATGGAAGAAAAACAAAATGCTAATTTAAATAAGGTTGATAAACTAAAAGAAGACTTAAAAAATGCAATAAAAGAGGAAAGATATGAAGATGCTGCAAAGATACGTGATGAGCTAAAGAAAATCGATAATGAATAATTTTTATTTGGGGACTGTCCCATTTATTAAATGGGACACACTTTAATATAAAGGTCTGTCCCATTGGTTAAAAGAACTGTCCCAAAATGAAAACAGAAAGGATGGAGAAGTTATGAATTGGTATATGCAAACTGGTAAAGATGGAGATGTTGTATTAAACAATAGAATCAATTATTTTAGAAATTTAAGGAACTATAAATTTGAAACTAAAAGTTTAAAAGAAATCCAAGAAATTGAAAACTTAGTAAAATCAAATCTTCCAAGTATTGGATATAATTTGAAATTTTTGAAACTTAAAGATATGGATGAGTTAACTAGAAAGTCTTTAAGTGAAAAAGGTTTAATTGATGAACAGGATTTAGATGATAATATTTCTATTTTAATAAATGATGAAGAAAATATATGTGTAGTTTTAAATGAGCAAGATCATTTTAATATTCAAGTATTTAGTTCAGGAATGCAGCTTGAAAATGCTTTTAATTTAGCAAGAGAGATTGATCAAAAATTTGAAACAATATTTGATATTGCTAAAAGCAAAAAGTATGGATATTTAACTACATCTCCAATGGATGTTGGAACAGGAATGAAAAGTCAAATTACATTACATCTTCCAGGACTTACTAAAACAGGAAATATTAGAAAAATTTCTCAAACAATTAATGATTTTGGATTGAATTTTGTAGCAAAATACATAAAAGACTCAAAAGCTATCGGAGATATTTATCAAATTTCAAATAAACAGACATTAGGTGTTTCTGAAGAAGCTATAATTAATAATTTAAAGGCAATTATAGAAAAATTAGTAGAACAAGAAAGGCAGGCAAGAAAATTACTTGGAAAAAATCAAATAGAATTAGAGGATATGATATATAGAAAATATGGAATCCTTGTAAATGCGAGAAAATTAAAATGGGAAGAAGCTTTTGATTTTTTGTCTGATGTTAAAATGGGAATTGATTTAGGATTGATAAAAGAAATTAATGATAGTCAAATTGCAAAGATTTATTTTTATATTAATCCTGTAAATTTACAATTACATTTTGGACAAAATTTAGATTCTTATGATAGAGACATAAAACGAGCAGAAATGATTAAACAAATAATAAATGAAAAGTAGGTTGGAAATCGAATATATTCGATTTTATAAACATATTTTAGAAATTAAAAGTATTTGAAAGGAGTGAGTTATATGATTTACAAATTTACATCAAGAGCAAAAGAAGCAATACAATGCGCACAAGAAGAAGCAATTTCTTTAGGACATAATTATGTTGGTTCTGAACATATTTTATATGGACTTATAAAAGAAGGTGCTGGGGTTGCTAGCAAAGTGTTAGGAAACCAAGGAATTACCCCAGAGGATGTTGAAATGAAAATTATAGAAATGATAGGCAAAGAAGTTATTACATCAAATGAGACATTAGGGTTTACTCCTAGGTCAAAAAGAGTCATTGAAAATAGTTTTATAGAAGCAAAAAAATTAGGATATGATTATATAGGAACAGAACATTTACTTATGGGAATATTAAGAGAAGGAGATAGTATTGCTGTAAGAATAATGGTTGAACTTAATGTTGACTTACCAAAAATTTATAATGAAATAGTAAATGTTATAAATGAAACAGATGAAATATCACAAGAAAAAGGAGAAAGTAGAGGAACAAAAAGTAGTTTTAATTCGACTCCAACACTTAACCAATTTGGAGAAGATTTAACTAAAAAAGCAGTTGATGGAAAACTTGATCCTGTAATAGGTAGAACCGAGGAAATTCAAAGAGTTATTCAAATTTTATCAAGAAGAACAAAAAACAATCCTTGCTTAATAGGAGAACCTGGTGTTGGAAAAACTGCTATAGTTGAAGGCTTAGCTATAAAAATAAATACTGGAGATGTTCCAGAAATATTAAAAAATAAAAGAGTTGTAACACTTGATATTTCA
>CAYTEX010000128.1:0-4014 GCA_964437015.1 uncultured Clostridium sp.
GCATTAGAATTTGTTGAATATTTGGAAGAACAAGGTGTAGAAATAATATTTGAAGATGAACAGTATAACGAGGAAATGTTTGGACTTTATGCTTGGTTTAATGAAAGAAGAGCAAGAGATGACAGTAAAAATATAAGAAGAAATTTAAGACATAAAATTGAAGAAGGAGATTTACTTGTAAAAGCAATTTATGGATATAACAAAGATGGAAAACAACTAGTTATAAACGAAGAAACAGCACCAGTTGTACAAGAAATATTCGAGTTATATTCTAAATGTTGGGGATATCAAAAAATATCAACACATTTAAATAAAAAAGGAATACCAACACCATCTCAAAGTAGAAATTTTATAAATGCAAAGCAAACAGCAAATTGGAAAGCACAACATATAGTAAGAATTTTAGATGATAGAAGATATACTGGAGATTATGTTGGAGGACATACAGAAAAATTGAGCTTTAAATCTAAAAAAACAAGAGTAAAGCCAGAGCAAGAATGGACTATTATAGAAAATCATCATGAACCAATTGTTGATAAAGAACTATTTGAGAAAGTGCAAAAAATAAGGAAGAAAAGGAAAAAAGAAAGTGACAAAATAAATAATGGATTTAAATTTGTAGATACAGATAATAACTTGTATTCAGGACTTTTATATTGTGGAAGATGTGGAACACCAATGTATAAAAGAAAGGGAAATACAGGCACAAGAAAAAGACCAGACAGTTATTTGTGTAAGAAATATAGCAATGAAGGTGCTATAAAAGATATAAGACCAGATTATGGATGCAAGCCACACCGAATGAGAATTGAATATTTAGATCAAATAGTAAATGCATATATTGATAATCTAGTAAGTAACCCTGAATTTAAAAACTTTGTTATGGACAATGTAAAAGCAATATCTACAAATAAAGTAACTCTAGAAAAAAATTTAAATAAATCAAAACAGACACTAGAAAAATTAGAAAAGCAATTTAAACAAGTATATGAAGATAAGCTAAATGACTTAATACCAGAATTTATTTATAAAGACAAAAAGCAAGAATTGGAAAAGAAGATTAAATATGAAAAAGAAAAATTGGAAGAAGTAGAAAGCAAATTTAATACTTTAAATAAATTGGAAGATAAAGAAGATTTAATATTTAAGGCAATAGATGATATAAAGAAAAATGGATTAACAAAAGAAGAATTATCAAGACTATTTGATAAAATAGTAGTATTTGATAAAGAAGAAATAACAGAAGATATAAAACAAGAATATAATTTAAATGATGAAATGTATAAGGAATTATACGAAAATGGAGGATTAGCTTTCCATTTAAAATTTATGTATCCACAAACTATCACAAACAGGGGGATGTGACATCGGAGCAAGACCGATTGATTTGCATCTTAAAGGATTTGAAAAACTTGGAATAAAAATAAATAAAAATTTTGGAAAAATAAATTGTGAGGTAGAAGAAATAACTCCATGTGAAGTAAACTTAGATTTTCCAAGTGTTGGGGCTACAGAAAATATAATGCTTGCCAGCTCCTTAGCAAAGGGAACAACTAAAATTATTAATGCAGCAATGGAACCAGAGATTGTAGATTTACAAAGTTTTTTAAATAAAATGGGAGCCAAAATAACAGGAGCCGGAACCAATATTATAAAAATCGAGGGTGTAAACAATCTTAAAGATGTAAGCTATAATATAATGCCAGATAGAATAGAAGTGGGAACACTTTTGGCAGCTACTGCAATAACAGGTGGTGAAATTTTATTAAAAAAAGTAGAAATAAAACACATAGCTCCAGTTATAGATAAACTAGAAGAAATGGGATGTAAAATAAAACTAAATAATAACGAAATAGAATTAAAAGCACCTAAAAGATTAAAATCAATAGATATAAAAACTATGCCATATCCAGGCTTTCCAACTGATATGCAAGCAATAATAGGTGCATGTTTAACAATTGCAAATGGTACATCTGTAATAACTGAAAATATATTTGAGAACAGATTTAAGTACTTATCAGAATTAGAAAAAATGGGAGCAAAAATAAAAATTGAAGGAAAAACAGCTATAATAAAAGGAACAAGAAAACTATATGGTACAAAAGTTATATCAACAGATTTAAGAGGAGGTGCTAGTTTAGTTTTGGCAAGTCTTGCAGCAAAAGGAACAAGCAAGGTAGATAATATTGAGTATATTTTAAGAGGGTATGAAAATTTAGATGAAAAATTAAATAATTTAGGAGCAAAGATTTATAAAGTGTAATTTGGGACCGGGTACTTTTTTAAATAAAGAAAATAACTAATCCTGTTTAACCGCATATCATTTTATAAATTTTCTACGACCGGCGACAAGTTCCGGCTCTTCGAAAATTTATAAAACGAAATGCTGACGCGGATTAGTTATTTTTTTATAAAATGTAAAAAAGTACCCGGTCCCAATTTGAAATGTAAAAAAGTACCCGGTCCTAAATTGACAAGAGATTTTTTTGACAATTCTTATTTTAATGTGGTAGAATAAGTAAAAAATTAAAATAGAAAGTTGAGGAATAATTATGGGATTTATTGTCGCTGTTGATGGACCTGCTGGAAGCGGTAAAGGAACAATTACAAAACTAGTTGGTAAAGAAAGAAATTTAGTATATATTGATACTGGAGCAATGTATAGATGTGTAGCTTTAGATTGCTACAACAATAATGTAGATCACACAGATATAAAAGGAATAGAAAGTATTCTTGAAAAAATAGATATACAACTAAAAAATGAAGATGGCGTACAAAAAGTTTATTTAAATGGAAATGATGTAAGTGAAGAAATAAGAAAGCCTTATATTGATGAAATTGTTGCAAAATATGCCGCAATAAAACAAGTAAGAGATAAAGTTACTCCAATGCAACAGAAAATGGGAGAAAATCAAGACATAATTATGGAAGGTAGAGATATATGTACAGTTGTATTTCCAAATGCAGATGTAAAAATATTTTTAGATTGTTCTATAGAAGAAAGAGCAAGAAGAAGATATAAACAAGACATAGAAAAAGGCATGAATGTAAACTACGAAGATATACTTAAAGAGATACAAGAACGACACAAATTAGAGACTGAAAGAGATATTGCACCATTTGTAAAGGCAGAGGATGCAATATTAATTGACTCTACTAACATGACAATCGATGAAGTAGTAAATAGAGTAATAGAAATAATAGATGAAAAAAGGCTTGAAACCAAATAGGACAAAAAGAAAGAAGGTTTTTATAAAATTGAAAAATACATACTATAAAATTAAAAGATATATCATAAGATTTCTAATATTTGTATATTTAAAAATAGTATATAGAATACAAATAATAGGAATAGAAAATGTTCCTAAAAAGGGACCTGTAATTTTTTGTGGAAACCATAGAAGTTTTCTAGATGCACCATTAATGGAGGTCACCTGCAAAAGAGACGATACAAGATTTTTAGCAAAAGAAGAACTTACTAAAAACTGGTATTTGGCTCATCTAGGAAAAGTTTTTGATGTTATATTAGTAAAAAGAAATGCTAAAGATTTAGGACCAATGAAAGATGGATTGAAAACTTTGAAGCAAGATAAAGCTTTAGCACTTTTTCCAGAAGGTACAAGAAATGGAATAAAAAAAGGAATAAAGCCTAAAACAGGAGTTGCATATTTTGCACTTAATTCTGATGCAAAAGTTATCCCTGTTGGAATTAAAGGTGGAGAAAAACCTTTTAAAAAAGCTGTAATAACTTATGGAAAGCCTATAGAATTAGAAGAATATAAGGCAAATAAAAAAGATAAAGAAATAGCTGAAGAGGTTACAGGAAAAATAATGGATAATATAATAGAGTTAACAAAATAAGACCAGATTTCTGGTCTTTTATAGTTATTTCAATTGACAAAAATTGACAACAGGTGTATAATTAATAAGTTAAATAATACTAATAGAAGAAAAAGGGGATTAATTTGAAAGTAAAAGTTAGAAAGATAAAACCAAAATAATAGAAAAAGGGCA
>CAYTEX010000129.1:0-4012 GCA_964437015.1 uncultured Clostridium sp.
TGATGCATAATCAAACTTTTCCATTATATCAAAAAAATCATATAAATACCTCTATTTATATGATTTTCTAATATTCAAATAATAAATTATATTTCGAAAAGTTTTTTCTTATTTAAAAAATTGCCTGTCATTTTTGATATTGCAATAGAAACACTTTCATCTATAATATTTAACTTTTCTTTTGACTGTACTGATTTTGCAAATGCAACTAATTCGTATCTAATTCCTTCTCCATCTAATTGATAAAAAAATCTTTTATTGTTTCTTATATTTTCATATCTTATTTCAAAGTAATCCGTTTTCCACCATGGAGCAGGGACATATATATATCCTTCAGTTCCCGAAATAATGAGTTCTCCTTCAGACTTTGCACCTTCTGCCACCTTTATTGAAGCAGTTGCGTTTTTATACAAAAAATCAATTTTAGTATAGCTATCTTGTTTTTTATCTTCATCATTAAAATGAGAAAAAATTCTATAATCTTTATAATTTTCTCCCAAAATTTGAAATATCGGTAAAAGAGCATTTGGTGCCCAATTCTGAAAACTTTTCATGTTATAGTCATCTTTTTCGATTTTACTCATATCTGTGCATACTGCATCTATTGATCGAACTTGTCCTATTTTTCCAGCTTTTACAAGTAGAATCATTCTTTCATATGCTGTTGAATAAGCTGTTTTTATTCCTTCCATTAGAATTAGATTTTTTTTCCTAGCTAGTTTCATTAATTCTTTGGCTTTAGCTCCATCATCACAAATTGGAGATTCACATAAAACATGTTTATTTGCATTAAGTGCCTTTAAAATTAAATCATAATGCTTTTCAACATCCGTGTTTATGTAGACGGAATCAACATTTTTTAATAATTCTGAGTATTTAGTAGTATTTTTTTCCAGTCCTTTTATTATATCATTCATATTATTAATGTTTTTACTACAAACTCCCGTAATACATATTCCATTAACATATTTATCTTCACTTTGAAATTTATTAACAGCTTTCACAGAATCTCCGAATTATTCCCATAGTGAGATTTCTACCTTTTTGCCTTATTTCAGAACTTGATATTCCTTTTGTTCTATCTAAGTATATAACTTTGCAATAAGCATTTAAATAGTCAAATTTTCCAACCCAATCAGAACCAACTGTAAAAATATCTATTCCATATTTTTTTATGTCATCTATTTTTTGTCCCTCATATTCTTCAACAATAATTTTATCTGCTAATCCTGTTTTTCTAACTGCAGCAATTCTTTCTGATAATGATTGTTGTACATTTATTTTTCCTCTTGTTTTATCATAGTCATCAGAAGTTATTCCAACAACTAAATAATCTCCTAATTGCTTTGCTCTCTCTAATAAACGTTGATGCCCATAATGTAATAAGTCAAATGTTCCATATGTGATTACCTTTTTCATATTTGTAAATTCCACCTTTTTTTCTTTTATAATATTCCTTTATTATTTAATTCATTTAATGCTCTTAATAGTTCGTCATAGTCTTCTTTTTGCAAATATCCGATATGTCCCACTCTAAATATTTTGTCTTTTAGGTCGCCTCCATTAGGACAAACCCATATTTTATATTCGTCCTTTAAAATTGTAAAAATCTCATATGCATTATTTTTATGTGGATGCAAAACTGTTACAGCGTTTGATGGATTAGGAGCTACTGTATCAAAAGGCAACTCTTTTATTTTTTCTCTAAAATATTCTGCGAGTTCCTTTACCCTTTTTATTTCATATTCTTCTCCACCATTTTCTTCTATCTCTTTTAATCTTTCATTTATTTGTAATAAAATTCCAACTGCAGGAGTAAAAGGCGTTTGTCCTCTTTCCCCATTTTTTAATGCTTCTTTTAAATCAAAATACAAACTTCTTGGATTATTTCTTTCAACTCTAGCAATAGCCTCTTTTGATAAAACTATTATTGATATTCCAGGGGCACATGCTAAAGCCTTTTGTGAACCGGTAATCATTGCTCCAATATTTGATTTCTTCATATTTATTTCATCTGCTAAAAAAGAGCTTATTGCATCTACTAACAAAAATAAGTTATTTCTTTTACAAAAATCCGAAATTAAATCTATATTATAGTGTTCACCAATAGAAGTTTCATGAATATTTACTAGAAAGCCAGTATATTGTTGGTTTTCATAATTTGAAAGCATTTCTTCAGTTAATGTACTTCCAAAAGGAATTTTAATTTCAGTATATTTGACATTATGTATTTTACATATATTAACAAACCTTTGTCCAAAACCTCCTCCATTAACAATTAAAACATTATCTTTTTCATCAAATAAATTCATTATGGCTGCTTCCATTGAAGCAGTACCAGAACCTGTAATAAATACTGTTCTTGCATCTTCTTCTGCTCCAGAAAACTTTTTTATTAACTCTTCATTTTCCAACATTATTTTTGAAAATTCTGGTGTTCTAAAATATGGGATTTGTTCTTTAGCTATTTCTCTAACTCTTTCACTAGCCTGTACTGGCCCTACTGTAAAATTTATCATTTTTATTTCATTCCCTTCATAAAATTCCTACATTTAGACATATTTAATATAATATGTTTTTATTTAATTTTTTCTTCTTCTTTATTTTGTTTTACAAAAACAATCTCATCTTTCTCAACTTCTTTATTTTTATTTTCATCAACACCTAATTTTTCACTTATTTTCTTTTTTGCTTTTCTCCAATATACTGCAACTGCAGCTCCTATAGCAATTGCAATACCTGCTATTGCTTGAATTGCATATGTCATTACAGATGGATCAATATATGCTCTAACATTGATACTAAATAATAGTGCAAAACACACTCCAAAAAATAATATACCACTAACTTTTATTAATACTTTTTTCATTTATTTTTCCTTCTTTCTTTCATTAATTTTTTCTTGTATTGCTTTAATTATATAATTAGCTCCAATTTCTCCACTATGTCCTATATTGTACACGCTTTCATTAACTAGCTTATTTATTTTGTCTTCATATCTTGTGCTATCATTTAACATTTTATTTACAGTTATATTTATGTTCTTACAATTCTCAACTGATACAATTTCTCCAATTTCATTTCTTACCCAGATATTAAAAGGCTCAACATCTATTTTTTTGTAATCTGGATTCATTATCTTCATAGGTGTATCTACAAATAAAACTGGTTTTTTGGTTGTATATGCATACTCAAATGCTATTGCCGACCAATCAGTAATTAATAAATCTGCATTAAATACCGTATTATTAGCCGAAAAGTCTGTTTGTATTTCTACATTTGGATTATCTTTATATTCTTCCTTCATAGTGTCAAACTTTTCTTTCATATGTCGTACATGTTGAGGATGTGGTCTTACAATAACTTTTATATCTTCCTGTTTTAAACTATCTAGAATCTCATTTAAACATAAATCTACTATATTGTCTTTTTGCCATGATGGTGCAATCAGTACCGTCTTTTTTGGGTTTATTGTCTTATTTTTTTGATAATCTGAAATCATATCATCAAGTAAAGAGTAACCCCATTCAAATAATTTTCTATTTTTTAAGTTATATACCTCATTTGTTTTTTCCTGTTCCTCTTTTTGATACTTTCCTGTTAAAAAAATTGTATCATAGTTGTTAATTGAACATGTTCTCATAGTTAAATTTATACTGTCCATTCCATGTGGAATATAAATATATTCTATATCTTTTCTTACATAACTACGTTTTATATGATAATTTTCAATATCAGGCATGGTCATAACAACAACATCTGCATCCATTTTCATCATTAATGTTATTAACTTTTTTTCTTCAATATAGTATGCCTTTATATTATCATACATTTTTTCTTTTTCAAAAATTTTATCATTATAATCACTTGTTATATAATGTATTACAATATTGGTATTTTATAATAAATATTCAATTATTGCTTTATAATATTTATAAAATCCATTACTTTCAGAATAGAAAACTAAATGTTTATTTACTATTGAAAAAAATCTTTTATAGTCTTCTCTTTC
>CAYTEX010000130.1:0-3984 GCA_964437015.1 uncultured Clostridium sp.
GGAGGTTTAAATTATGGGAGCAGTAATTTTCTTTGGATTCTTAATTATTATAATCCTAGTTATTGCATTCAAATCAATAAAGGTAGTAAACCAATCTGAAGTCTATATTATTGAAAGACTTGGTAAATACTATAAAACAGCTGATGCAGGTTTAACTCTTATTGTACCTTTTATTGATAGAGTAAGCTCAGTAGTTCTATTAAAAGAGCTAACAATGGACATCCCTCCACAGGGTGTTATTACTAAAGATAATGTTACAATCAGTATTGATACTGTTGTTTTCTATCAAATAACAGACCCAGAAAAATCAGTTTATGAAATAGCAAATTTAAAGAAAGGTATAGAATACCTTGCAATTACAACTATCCGTGATATTGTTGGTAAAATGGACTTAGATGAAACATTTGGTGCAAGAGATAGTATTAACTATCAACTTCGTGCAATACTTGATGAAGCTACAGATAAATGGGGTTGTAAAATTAACAGGGTTGAAATAAAAGATATTAATCCACCTTCTGATATCAGAGAAGCAATGGAAAAGCAAATGAATGCAGAGCGTAATAAAAGGGCCCTAATTCTTGAAGCAGAAGCTCAAAAGCAATCTGATATTACAGTTGCAGAAGGTAAAAAAGCAGCTGCAATCTTAGAGGCAGAAGCTGAAAGTGAAGCAAAAATCAGACGTGCTCAAGGTGAGGCAAAAGCTATAAAAGAAGTTGCTGAAGCTAAAGCTAAAGAAATCGAAATGGTTTATGGTGCTATGAAAGATTCAAAACCTGATGAGAAACTAGTTCAATTAAAATCACTAGAAGCTCTTAAAGAAGTGGCAAATGGTGAAGCAAACAAAGTATTTATACCATTTGAAGCTACATCTACATTAAGCTCACTAGGAGCTGTTAAAGAAATATTAAAAGGTGACGAAAAAAAGAAATAGTAAAGTACTAAAAGATGCCAATTAAGGCATCTTTTTTAATATCTTCTATAACATCCTCTTACAATACCTGTTCTTCCATTGTTGGTCTGATTTGGAATTATATTACCAGAAAGCGCTATTCCTTCATTTGCATTTTGTAAATTATTTGAACCTCTTCTACAATCACAATCATTTTCGTTGCCATTATCTATTATATCTCCAACAGCTTCTTCACTATTTGGACAAATTGAACAACAAGGTCTTAAATATCTTTGGCAAATACATCTAATAAATCGTACAATAACTGCTGTTATATATGCTAAAAAAGTATAAACAATTATTGCAATTAGTAATGTTGCTAAATCTGTTACAACTCCTGTTGCAAATAACACAAATAGTACAATTAAATAGATTGAAAAAAATGTTATTGCGACTAAAATTGGTGAACGTAATACTCTCTCTAATACAATAGCAAGAAGAATAGTAGCAATAGGTAATGCAAAAAATATAAGTAAATTCATAGTATACATGCTCCTTTTCTATATTTGTATATATTATGAATTTACTTTTTTAAAGTTTACTTATTTACTAATATAAATAGAATACTATAAATATTTAAACACATCTCGGCTCCCTTCATATATAAACAAAATCTAATAAAGTTTATGGAACCTTTTTCACTTAGTCCTCGCTTTGCTCGACGCGAACATTATTCCATAATCTTTCTAGATTTTGTATTTATATATTCCAGTCACATTCGATGATATTTAAATATTTATAATATTCTATTTATTAGCTAATTAGTATTCAACTTTTAATAAATAAAGTCCATTTGGTGGTACAGTTTTTCCTGCATTTTCTCTTTTTCCTTCTGATATAATTCTAGAAATTTCTTCAGGTTTTATCTTTCCTAGCCCAACATCTACAAGAGTACCCACAATAATTCTTACCATATTATATAAAAATCCATTTCCAGTAAGTTCTATCCACAATCTATTATCTTTTTGTTGATAAATATCTGCCTTAAATATTGTTCTGACACTTGATTTACTACTTGTTCCGCTTGCTTTAAATGCTTTAAAATCATGTTCCCCCTCAAAATATTTTATTGCTTGTTTCATTTTTTCAATATCTAATTTTTGTGGTATATGGTATTCCAAATTTCTATAAATTGCTGAAGCTGTTTCATTATTATTTATAATATATCTGTAAGTCTTTTTCTTACACGATAACCTACTATGAAACCTTTCTTCTACTTCTTCAGCTTTTATAATTCTAATTGATTTTTTTAGTTTAGTATTTATCGCTATAGGAATTTTTTCAATTGGAATTGAAGAATTGGTTTTAAAATTAGCCACCTGCCCTAAGCTATGTACTCCGCTATCTGTTCTTCCAGATGCATTAAGTTCTATCTGTTCTCCAGTAATTTCTTCAATTGCTCTTTCTATTGTTCCTTGAATATTTAATTTATTGGGCTGTTTTTGCCATCCACCAAATTCTTTACCATCATATTCAATTGTTAATTTTATATTTCTCATTTTTTCCCTCTACATATATTTCAAAAGACCAAATGTCTATATTTGGTCTTTTGTTTTATCGTTATTGTTACTTTTTTCTTTAATTTTTAATTTTCCGAAAAAATCTTTTATTGTTGTTACAAAATTTGTTTTATTATTTTCTTTTTCAGGGAATCGTTTTGTAATAATATTACTTATTAATATTTTTTTCAAAACATCTTCTCTAACATCTGCAATTAGCGTTCCATCTTTAGCAACAGATATCTTTCCTGTTTCTTCTGATACAACAACAGCTATCGCATCTGATTCTTTTGAAATACCAATTGCTGCTCTATGTCTTGTTCCAAGTTCTTTTGCTATATCTGCGTCTGAAGCTAATGGTAGCATACAAGCTGCCGCAACAATTTTATTTCCAGATATTACAACTGCACCATCGTGAAGTGGAGTATTGGGAACAAATATATTTACAAGAAGCTGTGGAGATACATCTCCATTTATCTCTACTCCTGTTGATATTATATCTTTTATTTGTATATCTCTTTCTAAAACAATTAATGCTCCTGTTTTATTTTTAGCAAGTTCTGTTGCTGCAATTGATACTTTGTAAATGTCTTCTTTTATTCTGGTTGCAATGTCTTTTTCTATTCCAAAAAGTTTTGTAAATTTATTAGTACCTAGTTGTTCCAAAGCTCTTCTTATTTCCGGTTGAAATATTATAATTAAAAGAATAACTCCCCAATTCATAACAGCCGATAAAATATAATTTAATATATTTAATTTTAAAAGTCCACTTAACCATGTGGCAATAATTAATAATGCAATACCTTTAATTAATTGCCATGCTCTTGATTCTTTGAATATTTTTAAAATATGGTATGCTAAAAATACAACTATTACAACATCTACAATAAATGTTATGAACATTAATGGATTTTGTTGGTACCTTTGAATATAGGTTAATATACTTTCTTTAATACCACTCATATATTTCTCCTTTTTTAGAAATTTTATGTTTTATCTATCCAATTATGTAATAAACTAATGAAACTCCAACCGAAAAAACCATTAATATTGCCATTAAACTAGCCATTATTTTTACAGCAAGTTCTCCTTTGTTTCTTCTTATTTTTGTTTTTTCTTCTTTAATTTTCATAATTAATACTTTCCTTTCGCTAACTTTTCTATAATTACTATTATATCACTTATTTTTAAATTTTCAATAGGAAATTTTTATAATCTTTTTTAATTCTGTCTAAATGTTACTAATGTATATGACAAACTATTTAATATACCAAAAATCATCATAATCAATTCCAAAAATCTCCTAATATTATTGATATATCTAAAGACTTTTCTTGCCAAATATTCTGCGTATTATATTTTTTACTTTTGTAAAAAAGCTTTCTTTTGCAATAATTACTTGTTTATCCTCATTTACTTGTATTTCAATATCTTTTGATAATTTATTCTTATTAAATAAATCATCTATTTTTTTTGCCTTTTCTTGAAAATATTTTTCATCTTCATATTTTGCCTCAACAAGATCTGCTATAGCTT
>CAYTEX010000131.1:0-3936 GCA_964437015.1 uncultured Clostridium sp.
GTATTATACAAAAAAAAATTAGATTTTGCAAGGTTTTTATTCTAAAAAAACGTAAAAACGGACTCTTTTGTATATGAATACAAAAGAGTCCACTTTGCTTATTTAAACTTAGTCGGCAGTGACTTTACCAATCCCCAAGCATTAATTCTGAAAAAGTATTCTCGTTCAAGCAATCCTACTCTTTTTGGATTAACTTCTTTTAAAATCCTTTCTGCAAATTTTTTCTTGGTATCGGTCTCTCCATGATTGACTAAAACCAGTTTTAAGTCTTCAAACTGTTTTAAAAATTCAATCATTTCATCTGCTTTAGCATGCGCAGAGTATTCTGTTGTGTACTCAACTCTTGCTTTTTTTTCAACAAGTATTCCGGAAATCTCTACCATATCTCCCATATTAGCATTTTTTAATCTGCTTCCAAGTGTACCCTCCGCAGTATATCCAGTAAACTGGATAAGCGCATTGGGTCTTGTTATATATTCTGGAATATACAGCTGAGCAGGTCCATATGATCCCATACCTGATGTCGTGAGGATTATTTTTTTTGAAGTATCATTCAAAACCGACATTCTTGTTGACTTGTCAACAATTTCAAGATTTTTCGGTAAAAAATCCCTCATCTCTTCCTTGATATTTAATTCGCCGTTAATATACAGATTTGTATATCTGATGGCTAATTTTCCATCAAAGTAAATTGGAATGTCTTCAAGCTCACCTTCATCCTGCATAGTTTTTATTTCATACAGGATTTCTTGAGCTCTTCCCAAAGAGAAAACTAATGCAATAACAGTTCCTCCCTTTTCGATGCACTCTTTCACATTTTTTTTAAAAGTTTTTGTAATGCAAGTGGAATCCATATCTCCATATGTTGATTCCTGAATCACTGTTAATGGTAGTTTAACAACCCACTTTGGAATTTTCTTGACATCAAAAAACATATTTTTGTTGTTATAGTCTCCTGTGAACAACAAATTTATGCTTTTACATCCTGGATATGAGATTTGTACCAAAACAATTGCAGCTCCCACAAGATGCCCGTTGTTGAAAAAAGTAATTTTTATATGTTCTCCAATGTGCATAATTTTTTCATATTCACATGGTTTAACAAGTGATAAAGTTTTGTCTACATCTTCTTCATCATATAAGCATCTTTCATTCTTTCTTTTATAGGTATCTTTTAAGACCCTATAGCTGTCACCTAAAGATATCGGTAATAGTTTAGATGTTTCAACTGTTGTATAGATTTCTTTGTTAAAACCCTTTTTTACCAAAAACGGCACTCTTCCAACATGATCCACGTGATTGTGGGTTATTATGCAGAAGTCAATGTTTTCAGGGTTGAAAAGTAATTCTGAATTGAGTTCTTCATACTCTCGCTCCTGAAAAAGTCCACAGTCAACAACAAACCGTATTGTTTGTTGATTTGGCAAGCTGTTTACTACAAGTATAGAAGACCCTGTTACCTCCCTGTGCATAGCAGTAATATCTGAACGAGGTTGGTTACATTTTCCCATAAGCAATTCCTCCATTAAATAAAAACACATTTAATGATAAATACAATAGTTACATCGTAATACTACCATAATTTTCTTTTTATGTCAATTGCTTTATTTGCAAAATCTATGCTTTCCTATCACAACTGTTAATGGTCTTGACCAAATCCATTTATTGGTCGCAGTTGCAGGGTTAAAATAATATATTGCCCCATATGATGGATCCCAACCGTTAATCGCATCTTGTGCAGCTTTCCTTGCAGTAGAATCTGGAGTTTTGTTTATTTGTCCATCAGAAACCGCATCAAATGCTCCACTTTGATATATAACTCCTGCTATTGTATTTGGAAATGAATTACTTTTTACTCTATTCATAACAACTGCACCAACTGCTACCTGCCCTGTATATTGTTCCCCTCTAGCTTCTCCATATATAAGCTTAGCTAGAAGTGTTACATTATTTGAATTGCTATTCGTACTAGAACTTGATGAATTCGATGCTCCAACTATTCCTAATGCTGCTAATGTTTTTTCACCTGCAATTCCATCTACTGTTAAGCCATTTTTTCTTTGAAAATATTTTACAGCTTCTAATGTTTTGCTTCCATAAATTCCATCAACAGATCCATTATAATATCCCCAATTTTTCAATTTTTGTTGAATTTGCTTTACTTCTTCCCCTCTTGAACCATATTTGGAAAGAGCTTCGACTTTATTGATTCTTGAAAATCCTATAAATAATATTATAGAAAAAAATGCAATTATAAAAAAAACAGTCAAAATTTTGTGACCAAATTTTCTTTTTAACATAAAAACCTCTCTTAAATAAAAATATTTAATATTATTTTTATCCAAAAAAGGTTTTTTATACATTTTTTATATTATCTAAAAAAATTCTAACTGTTCGCTTGAAATATGTAAATAAATGCAGTATTATATTTCTATCCTTTTCAAAGGAAATCTTTGTGAAAGGAGGTGTTGTTTAGTATGAACGGATACTTACTTATATGGATTCTACTTCAGAAAATTGAAAAATTACAAGAAAAATTGAATACATATAAGAACAACCAAAATAAAAACTGATTTTCAGTTCAGAGCAGTCACTACCTGCTCTGTTTTATTTTGAATAAAAAAAGATATGTGTCACTACCACATATCTAGCGTTGCTTAATGAACGGATATCTTTAACTTAAGCTATTATCAGTATAACATTATTTTTATATTTTGTCAAACATTTTTTAGCAATATGCACAAAGAATTGATTCAAATCCTATCTCCAACTCTATCAATCCAATTTTATATTTATAATCTAAATCAGTTAATTGTTGTAAAATATTTCTTATTTCTTGTTCCTTAAAATAACCTGCTTGAGTTTTATATTTATTTGTTAAAAACGTTTGATTAGGCTTTAGGCTTAATGCTTCTATTATATTTCTGTTTTCTTTTATTGCTAATTTTGTTAAATATAGTTTCTTAAAATGATTATATAGTGTTATTAAAATTTTTTGTGGTGGTTCTTTTGCTAATATTAAATTTCTTAATACATCTATTGCTTGTTTTGTTTGTTTTTTTCCTAAGCTATCTGTTAAATCAAAAATAACACTTTCTATTTTTTTTATTGATAAAATATCAATATCTTGCTTGGTAATTGTGCCATCTTTACCTACATATTCTATCAATTTTCTGATCTCATTTATTAATTCTTGCATATTAGTTCCACATACTTCAATAAAATATGCCAATGTAGGCATGTCAATATTAACATTATATGCCTTTGTAATCTGCATTAGTCTAGTTTGTATTTGACTTGCTTTTTGATATTCAAAATTGCATATAATTCCATTTTTTTCTATAAAACTTGTTAAATCAGATTTCTCTACTTCTTGCTCAACAAACACTAGTACTATTGAATCTTTTACATTATTATAGTTTTCTTCTAAATATTTCAAAAGTTTGGTTTTTACGCTATTTTCTTCTCTACTTGCTTTCTTTTTAGCTTCTTTTTTAAATAAACCTGTGTTTTTAGCAATTATTAATTTTTTTTCAAATCCAAAAGGTGGTGTCTCAATATCAGAAATAATTTCATTCAAAGTCGTTTCATCAATTTCTATATAGTTTATTCCTTTTAAAGTTTCTCCAAAAATTTTTTTTATTTTTTTTAAGCAATTTTCTAATAAAAATCTTTCTTCTCCATATAGTAAATATAATGGAGCTAATTTTTCTTGTTTCAATTCTTTTTCCAAATCCTCAAGTTTCATACCAATCCTCTTTTTAGTTATTTCTTTGAAGTGCAGGGTATTGTAATTTTTTTAGTGGGCGGTTAAAATCACCCCTACACTTTCTATCCAAATTTAATATTCTACAGATACAAATTTACCGTTGAAAAAGAATTAAATTTTGGCAAGGCAAAATCTTACGCAAAAAGCGGAGTGTACGAGTGGTACAT
>CAYTEX010000132.1:0-3927 GCA_964437015.1 uncultured Clostridium sp.
GCTAAATTTGTTATTAAATTTCCTGTATGATGATTTGGAGTTCTTATGACATAAATTAATTCATCTGGATTTTCAGACCTAAATAGTTTTACAACAATATCTTTTTCTTTATCTAAATAAAACTTAGTGAAAAAATCTTCTGATTTCATATAACCTCCTTTTTCAGAAATACCAGGTATTTTTTGATACAAATGTTATCTTATACCTGGTATGTTTATTTATTATTTACTTCTCACTTTATGTTAATTCAATATTATATCATATTTTTAGGATTTTTTCAATGGTTTTATGTAAATCTTTATTGTTCTTTTTAATTTAATTATTTTACTATAATCATTGCACTAAAACAAGCCATTTTTAATATTTAAAAAAATTTTATATTTTTATACTTTCGACAAATTATTACAAACTTTGCATCTTGAGTATGTTATATTGATTATATGGTCAAACTCCTAGAAAGGAGGTGATAATATGGCTTGTTCAAAACAAAAGAGAAAAAACTCTTCAAAATTTCGTAAACTAATACATACTATTTTTCTCTTCTTAGATAAAGCTTATAAAATTTTAAGAGTTATAGACCTTATTGTGAAACTTTTTCATAAATAAGGTAAAAGCAGACATCTGGCAATGTCTGCTTTTTTTGGTCATTGATAAAATGACTTGTTCAATTTAATAATATTATACTACAAATTTTAAAATTTGCAATATTTTTTATTTTTTTGTTTTAAAAATCGTTCGTGTTTTTTCGACATTTTCCATTTATCTTCTCATTCTTTCACCTTGTTGCATGCCTCCTTGCATGCCACCTCCCATACCTGTTGTTCCATTTGATGTTACAACAGAATTTGCAGTTAAACTTGCATTTTGTGTTCCATTTACATATAGTGTGTATGTTTCACCTTTTTTTATACTGCTACTTGAAAATAATATTTGTGCATAAGTTTTATTTGTTGTTGTACTTAATACAGTATTTCCACTTGAGTCTTTTAATTCTAGTTTATCTCCAGATTTTCCAGATACGGCAAACACTACGCTATATTGTGTAGATGTATTTGATGTGCTTTGCCACATTCCATTAGAACCATATACAATTAAGCTTCCACCTGTTATATTGAACGAAGCATCATAATCTAATGGTCCATTTCCATTTTGTGTAGGTCCTGATACCACAACATTTCCACCTGTCATTTCTATAGAACCATTTGAATCTAATCCATCACCTGTTGAATCCACAAATATTTCTCCACCTGTTATTACTAATTTACCATTTGAAGAACTTGTAAAAGAATTTGCTCCTGTTTTATTAAATGCTGATTGATCATTTCCACCACATACATTTATTCCATCATCTGAAGCTTTAATACTTATTTTTCCTCCATTGATTTCTATATAAGAGCTCTCTATTCCTTCATATGATTTTGTTATATTTATTGTACCATCTTTAATTTGTATATTGTTATCTGCATGTATTCCATCATCTCCTGCAGCTATATCTAAGTTTCCACCATTTATTATAATATATGAAACTGCTTCAATTCCATCTGTTTTTGAATTTAGTGTAATTGTGCCTCCATCTATTTCAACAAAACCTGTATCAGTTTCTGTATTCGTAGATTTAATTCCATCTCCTGTTGATGTTATATTTATGTTGCTATTTTTTATTGATACATAATCTTTTCCTCTAATTCCATCATCAGCTGATATTATTTCTATGTTTGTATTTAGTATTTTTAGAGTATCTTTACTAACTATTCCATCTTGATAATTTGCTTTAACAACTAATTTTCCCAAACCATTTATTACTAAATCTGCTTTAGAAAATATACATCCATCTGGTTCATCATCTTCTGTAAATACAGTATAATTGCTTGAGTCTGTAATTGTATTTGTTGATCCTTTTGCAGAATTTATTATTACTTCCTTTGCTTTAATGACATTAATAGCTGCTGTATTTGTGCTTGTAAGATTTACATTATCAAAAACTAATATAACTTGTTGTTTTTCTGCATTAACAACTATATTAGCTGTAGCAGTTCCAGAAAAATAGTATGTTCCTGCTGATTGAATTGTAATTGTGCTACCTGAAATATTAACTCCACTTCCTGTACTAGATAAATTATTTAAATCTATCTTAGCTGTGTAATTTGTATATTCATCTGATTGTTCATCCTCTGTATATTCAATAGTAACTTCTGTAACAGGTGTTACTTCTGTAGTAGTGCTTGTTGATGAATTTGAAGTAGAATTTGGTTTTAAACCTTGATATACAAAATACCCCATAATTCCAGCTATAATAAGTAAAATTACTAAAATTATAATTAATTTATTTGTGCTTTTCATTATAATACCTCCTCAATTAATTCTGGTCTTTCTAGCATTACAAGCATATTTCCATTTCTTACTCTAATTTCATCCAAAAATTCTTTTTGATTTATTTCGTTTTTTAAAGAGACCATATATTGTAATTCATACATACTACCCATATTTGTGGTTTTTACTTTTTCTAGTTCAGATTTATTTAAATATTTTTCAAAAATATCTTTAAATATTTCCTCATAATCAAGATTTTCTGGAATAATAATTTTTAGTTTTCTTTCTTCTAAGTCTTTTCTGTTGATAATTTTACTAGAGATAAACATTATTGCAGATACAATTAAGGTAATTACAACAGAAAATATTACATATCCCATACCAAGTGCTAAACCTACTGCCATTGCCCAAAAAACTGAAATAAGTTCTTTTGAAGTTCCTGCCATACTTCTAAATCTAATTAATGAAAATGCTCCTGCAACCGCAAGTGATGTTCCAAGATTTCCATTAACCAATAATATAACTGCAAAAACTAAAAGTGGTAATAAACTAAGTGTTAATAAAAAATTAACTGTTGTTTTTGTTGTTAATTTATGTGTAAAACTTATTAAAATTCCAAGGACAATTGCTGCCCCTATACATACTAAACAATTTGCTGTAGTTATAGTGCTAACAGCTTCACTAAAAATACTTCCTAACATAATTATTTCTCCTTTTTAATTTTTTTTATTTTTAACTTGCAACATAAGCAAAGTTACCTTTTTCAGCATATTTTTTACCTATCCTATATTCAAGACTATCAATTTTGTTTATTGCATCTTCCTTATTTAGTATCAGTTCTGTATAAGCTGTTCCATATTTTGAAAATACAGCTGGTTTTATGTTTAATTCATTTATTATTTTTACTAGCCAAAGAGGAATTGTTCCTAAAGTTTTTAGTTCCATTATATATTTTCTTTTGGGTAATATATTTTCTCCATAACTTCCTTTTTCTAAATTTAAATCCTCTTTTCTAGATATTATATTACTATCAAATGTAACTCTAAAATCAGCATTTCCTTTTTGATAATAAGCCTCCCTTTCATAAGATACATACATTTTTGGTTCTAAGTTGTAAAATTTAAAATAATAATCAAGCTCCTTTTTTATTTGTTCATTTATTTGACTTTCTATTGGCTTACCATTCATGTAACTATAAAAATCCCTTAATGTAAGCTCAATTCTTCTTTTTCCTACAATCTTATCACATTTTCTTTTTATTTCTAAATAGACTTTGCTGTTTTCATCTTTTGGTGTATTATAACTTCTTAATCTAACTTTGTCTTTATAAAAAGGTTTTGTAATTGAATGTCTAACAAGTTCATAATCTTCTGAGTCAAAATAAATATTGCATATTGTACTTTTTCCATATTGGTCTGGTTCCATATCATTTGCCATAGCTAATTTTATTTTTTCATATTGACTTTCATCTAAGATATATTTCTTCTCAACTCTTCTAAAAATTTCAGCCATGATAAATCCTTCCTTTCTTTTTCATTTGTTTATATTATAGGGAATAAAACTTAAAAAAAACTTAAAAAAAACTTAAAAAATAAAAAAAATTAAAAATAAAAACAC
>CAYTEX010000133.1:0-3921 GCA_964437015.1 uncultured Clostridium sp.
ATTTCTATGGATTTAGAAAAAAATGATTTTAATAAATTTTCTCAAAAAGAGATAACTCAAAAAGGAAAAGAGCTTTTAGAAGAAGGAAACAAAGAGTTTATAGAAGCAAAAATAAACAATGAAGAAATGAATATAATGTTATTTACTTCTGGAACAACAAGCAAATCAAAATCTGTTATGCTTTCTCACAAGAATCTATGCACAAATATGAGAGACATTAGAGAATGCTTTGAAGTTGATGAGACAGACACATTTTTATCATTTTTACCATTACATCACACGTTTGAATGTACAGTGGGCTTCTTATATCCGATTTCCGTAGGTAGTACAATAGTATTTTCAAAAGGTGTTAGACATATTGCAACTGAATTGAAAAATTTTCAAATAACGGCAATGATAAGTGTTCCTGCATTAATAGAAAAAATGTATGATAAAGTAATAAAAGCAATAGAAGAAAAAGGAAAACTATCAACTGTAAAAAAAGGAATAATATTAAGTAATGCGTTATTAAAAGTGGGAATTGACATTAAAAGAAAACTGTTTAAGGAAATATATCAAAACTTGGGAGGACATCTTAGAATACTTGTAGTAGGTGGAGCAGCATTATCACCTGAAAAAGAAAAAGGTTTCTGGGATTTAGGATTTAATGTATTACAAGGATATGGATTAACTGAAACATCTCCAGTAATAGCTGCGGAACTTACTAAACAAAAAAGAATAGGTTCTATTGGTAAAAAAATGCCAAGCCTTGAAGTTGAAATAGAAAATCCTGATGAAAATGGAGTTGGAGAACTTCTTGTAAAAGGTAACTCAGTTATGCTTGGATACTATGAAAATGAAGAAGCCAATGAAGAAGTGTTTGATAAAGAAGGTTGGTTCCATACAGGAGATTTGGCAAAAATCGATAAAGATGGATACATATATATTACTGGTAGAAAGAAATTTGTTATTGTATTAAAAAATGGAAAAAATATATATCCAGAAGAAATAGAAAGTCTAATTGATAACTCAAAGTTAGTAAAAGAATCAATGGTTTTTGGTATGCCAGATGATGATGGGGATGTCACAATTGGAGTAAAAGTTGTATATGATAAAGAATATATACAAAGTGAATTTGGAGATATTCCAGAAGAAGAGATAAAAGACAAAATTTGGAATTGGGTAAAAGAAATCAATAAAACATTACCTAAATATAAATATGTTAAGAAGCTAATCCTTACGGACGAAGAATTTACAAAGACCACGACACTTAAAATTAAAAGAAATATAGAAATGAAAAAAATACTTAAACAATAGTTTTTTGTAATATTTTGTAATATTTTTGTAATATTTATGTAACAAAAATGTAAAGAAAAAGTTAACTAAAATTTCTTGTAGTTTTATGATGCTTGGTGTATAATAAAAATGATTTATGTAGAAATCGAAATCATTTTAATAGTAACAAAGGAGGGAAGTTTACAATGTCTAAGTCTGGCATAGTAAATGTAAGAATGGTCATTACAGAAGAAAAAATAATTTCAAATATAGATAAAATCCAAAAATTAATAAATCCAAATAATAAAAAACAGATTGTTCAATTAGAAGAAGATACATATTTTAAGGATTTAATCGAGTCTGTAAAATCTTATATAACAGAATATCCTAAAAAGAAGAGTTTTCCTAACAGCGTGTATGATGCTGCTTATGCTTTAGTTGAAACATCAATAAAGCAATTTGAAGAAAATACTAAAAAAGTAGAGAGTTTAATAAAGCAAAGAGAACAAAACATTATATTAGCTGGGGAATTAAATGAACTTGTAGATGCTGTTAACAAAAAACAAGAAGGTTGGAGAGAAAAAGTAGAAAAATCAGCTGATAAATTCCAAGAGGATGTTATTGAAAACTTGCAAATAGTGGGCAGATGCAAAGGAAAAACTTCGCAAAGATATCAAGAAGCAATGAAAATTCTTAAGGCAAGAGTTAACAACTTAGAGTCTAATTTGCATATAGAAATAGATATGGAAAGACTAGAAGATAGCTCAAAAGCTCTTAGCTTTATAGGAATAGAAGTTTCTGATGCTTTAAAATTGATACCAACACCAGAAGCATCTCATGTTCAAGAAGAAGTACAGGAAAATCAAATTGCTTCAACAGAATTAATTTCTGACAAGGTAGATGAAAAAACTATAAATCATGAAAACATAGAAACAGAAAATGTTCAATTAGCTGATATGGCTGAAAAAGAAAATGATACATTACAAGAGATTGAAGATTACACAGAACAAACGACATTTAAAACAAAAACATCTCTATGGCAAAAAATTAAAAATAGTAAGTTGGTTAGAGCTGCCACATATGTATTTAGAATTAGAATAAGAATAGAACTACCAAGTAATGCACTTCCAGAAGGAAGAGGAGAAAATTTATAAATCAAAATATAAAAATATCAAGGCTTCTCTTGATATTTTTTTTATTTTAGAATATAATATAAAAGAAATAATGGCAAATGAATTATACAAAAGAAAGGGTCTTTATATATGGATAAAAATTATAATGAATTAATGCAAATAAGTGTAATAAGTGAAAATTTGGAGTTAAGTAAAATGATCCAGGATATAGTGCCAACACAAGAACAAAGATTTACAAATTTAGAATTAGAAACAGAAAACAAGCATGAATTTAGTGTGGTTATATACAAAAAACAAAATCCTATAATCAAATTTTTCAACTCTATAAGATTTTCTTTTGAAAAATTTAAAATAATGAAACATTCAAATGAATTTCAATTTTCTAAAATAGAAAACAATAATCGTTAAAGAAAGGAATAAAAATGTTAGCATATATAAAAGGAGAGCTTGCAAATAAATCAAGAGGTTATGTTGTAATAGATGTAGGAGGACTAGGATACAAAGTATATATGTCAGAGCTTTCTATGGAAAATATAGGAAATATCGGAGACGTTGTCAAAGTTTATACATATTATAGAGTAATGGAAGATGATATTAGCATATTTGGGTTTAACACAAATGAGGAGTTAAGACTTTTTGAATTATTAATATCAGTAAGTGGGGTAGGAGCAAAAACTGCAATTACAATGCTAGGAACAATAAAACCAGAAGAGTTTGCTATAGCAATTATTTCAAATGATATAAATACACTAAAAAAACTTCCAGGAATAGGAGTAAAAACTGCACAAAGAATAGTGCTAGAATTAAAAGATAAGCTAAAAAAAGAAAAACAAATAGAAGAACTTTCAATAGCAACAGAAAAATCAACTTTAATAAAAAATGAAATTGAAAAAGACAAAAAATTAGAAGAGGTTTTTGATGCGCTTCAAGTTTTAGGATACAATAGCAAAGATATTGAAAATGCAATGAATAAAATAGACAAAAGCTTGAGTTTAGAAGAGCTGATAAGAGCAGGAATAAAAGAATTAGCAAAAAAATAGAAGGGAGCATTTATGGCAGCAATAACATACGAATTGTTACATATAGATAAAAATTCAGGAGCAAGAAGAGGAGTGATTCATACGCCTCATGGAGATATACAAACTCCAATTTTTATGCCAGTAGGAACTTTAGCAACAGTTAAAGCTATGTCACCAGAAGAATTAAAAGAAGATGTAAAAGCACAAATAATACTCTCAAATACATATCATTTATATTTAAGACCGGGACATGATATAGTAAAAGAAGCAGGAGGACTTCATAAATTTATGAATTGGGACAGGCCAATTCTTACAGACTGCGGAGGGTTTCAAGTTTTTTCTCTAAGTAAGCTTAGAAAAATAACAGAAGATGGTGTATTGTTTAATTCTCATTTAGATGGAAGTAAGCATATGTTTACACCAGAAAAAGTTATAGAAATACAAGAGGCACTTGGAGCAGATATAATAATGAGTTTTGATGAATGTTGTGAATATCCATCAACATATGAATATAC
>CAYTEX010000134.1:0-3921 GCA_964437015.1 uncultured Clostridium sp.
GGTAATTTTTTGTATACATAGTTTTCCCAACCCCATTTGGACCTTCTATATATAAGTTATACCCTTTTATATCAACATTAACGCCAAATTCTAAAGCCTTAATTCCTCTATCTTGGCCTATTCCAGTAGTAATTGGTTCTAAATTTTCTGTAGTTTCGAATTTAAAAATATTTGAATCACAAGTCATTTTTAATTGTTTATAATTTAGTTCATTTTTATTTTTCATTTGTTCCCTCCATACAATTTCTCAATTTGTATTATATACAAATTGTATTTATTTATCAATAGTTTTTTTTTACTTTTTTCATTTTGGTCATACTCCGTTTACCACCAGCAAAATTAGACCCGTAAGCGCAATTCCAATTGCTATATATTTTTCTAATTTTAATTTTTCTTTTAGAAAAATTCTTGATAATATTAATGATAGTATACAGAAAGAACCCACGATTGTCGCACCAATTGTTGAATCTGATGCCATTGCAAACACATAAAAAAACTGTCCTAAAGTTTCAAAAACAGCTGCAATTCCTTTATCCTTTTCTTTTAAAATTGAAATTTTTTCGTGTCTATATTTTAAATAAATTATTCCACATATTGCAAATATTAAAAATATAAAACCATATGCAATAAGTACTGTATCTTCACTTAAAATTTCATATTTATCTAGATATAATGCATCTAAAAAAGTTCCTAATCCATCTAACAAGCAATATGCCATTGGTAAAATTATAGCTAAAATATTTTTATTTTCTATTGTTCTATTCTCTTTTTTTTCATGTCTAAATATTAAACTTATTCCAATAAATACTAAAATAATTCCAATGTATACAGGTACAGGATATATTTCTCTAAAAAATATAATCAGTAAAATTGAGGTTATTACACCACTAGTGTTTTCAACAGGGCTAACTATTGATAATTCCAAATATTTCATTCCTTTATAGCTTATTACCATTGAGGAAATAAAACATAATGATGCTGGTAAGTATTTTATTACATCGATTATGTTTATTTCTACTCTTTTTACAATCATATATATTATGGCATAAAGCCCCATCACAATTCCAACTATTATTCCTGTTTTTAAATCGCTATATTTATCATTCTTCTTTGAATTCCCTTTTTTATAAAATAAATCAGCAACTCCCCATAATACAAATGTTAGTATACTAAATACCATTTTTGTTTTCCTTTCTTTTTAATTTATTCCCCATCACCAAATAAGACATCATCACAAAATTATTGCTCCTACCATTGCAAAAATAAATCCTAATATTTTAAATCCAGATGTTGCTTCATTTTGGTCACCAAATCCAAACCATTTTTGTGTTAATTTTCTAGCATCATATATAAATATTATACCTATTAAAATTATAATTAAAGCAATTAACTTTAACATACTTTCCTCCTATTTTGTATATATAATTATTGTGTATAGCCACCCTCATCAATTCCTTTATTTCCTTCGTTTATTCTATTTGATTTATCTTGTTTCAATTGTTTTAATTCAAATATTAACTCCAATGTAGAATCATTGTTTAGACGACATGACGCCAATCTTAGAAAATTGATTTTTATACCATATTTAGAAAACTTTTTTGATGCATTTAACTTGTCTAATATTATTTGTATTATTTTATTCTTATTTTTTATTATATAAGCTTTTTGTTTACCTTTTAAACTCTTTATATTATTAATTTTTTCATCATTTAATTCATCAAAAAAATCTTGTGAACTTATAAGCCTACATGTTATTCTAATTCTATCAAAAGTATTAATTTTTTTATTTTCTGGTTCTCTTTCAAACTCCATATCTGTACTATTTAATGTAAAAAAACGATCTATTCCTTTTGGCAATTCTTTTTTCTCTATTTTTAAAATATCCATCCATTCAATTAATTTAGATATATGATCACCTAGTTGTAATTTGGGTATAGCTTTTTTAATAATTTTTTCATTCCTTTCTCCAAATATAATTGTGCTATTATACGCAAAATGTGGAATTCTATCACTTTTTAATCTCTCTGTTACCGAATAGATTCCTTCATTATTAAAATAATATGAGCAATTATCTTTACATCTTATAATTATACCTCTTATATCTGTTACTTTCACAAAATCATATTTGTGTTTTTTATTATTATTATCAATTTCTACTCTATAACCATATTTATGTTTATTATAATTATCGGTTCCTTCCACCATACTTACCCAGCTATTAATCTCGGTTTTTCTTTCTTGATTCATTTATTTTACCCCCTAAATTTCTTTTTTTCTTTAATAGAAATTATATCTCAATTTTTCCTGTAAATTTTAATTTTATTAAATTATTTAATTTTAAATTTTTTTCTTGTTCTAAATTAGGGTCTTCTGTAATTATTTGAATTGATAGTCTTTGAACTGTTTTTAATATATCAATATCTTCAAATAAATTTGCTATTTTCATTTCAGGAATTCCGGTGCTGTGCAGTTCCAAAGAAATCTCCAGAGCCACGTAATTCTAAATCTTTTTCAGAAATTATAAATCCATCATTAGTTTGGCACATTATTTTCATTCTTTCTTGAACAACTTTTCCTCTTCCCTCAAATTTAAGTATGCAATACGATTGATATTCTCCTCGACCTACTCTTCCTCTTAGCTGATGAAGCTGAGCTAGACCGAATCTTTCAGCATTTTCTATTACCATAATATTGGCATTTGGAACATCTACACCAACTTCTATAACTGTTGTAGAAATTAAAATATCAATTTGCCTTTCTTTGAATTTAAACATTATTTCATCTTTTTCTTTTGATTTCATTTTTCCATGTAAAAATTCAACTTTAAATTGGGGAAATATTTCCTTTTGTAATTTTTCTGCAAGCTCCGTTACTGATTTTAAATCCATTTCTTCATTTTCTTCTACTAATGGACATACAATATAGCATTGTCTTCCTTGTTCTATTTGTTTTGTTATAAATGAATTTATCCTGTTTTCCATATCTTTTCCAACTGCAAATGTATCTATCTTTTTTCTGTTTGGTGGAAGCTCATCTATAATAGATATATCTAAGTCTCCATATAAGATTAATGCAAGTGTTCTTGGAATTGGAGTTGCAGACATAACTATTACATCTGGATTATTCCCTTTTGATGCAATTTTCGCTCTTTGTTTTACTCCAAAACGATGCTGTTCATCTGTTACAACAAGTCCTAAATTTTTAAATATAACATCATCTTCAAGCATTGCATGTGTTCCAATTAAAATATCTATTTCGCCATTTTTAAGCCTTTCTTTTAGTTCTTGTTTTTTCTTTTTTGTAATTGCAGAAATTAAAAGCTCTATTCTTATTCCAAATTTATCTAAAGTTTTTTTAAAATTTTCAAAATGTTGAGTGGCTAAAATTGCTGTTGGTGCTAAAATTGCTGCCTGATATCCTGATTTTACTGCTTTATATGCAGCAATCTCAGAAACCACAGTTTTTCCTGAGCCAACATCTCCTTGTAAAAGTCTATTCATTGGCTTTGTACTTTCCATATCTGAATCTATTTCTTCTAAAACCCTAAGTTGAGCTTTTGTTAATTTAAATGGTAGTGTATTTATTACATCACTCATTTTTACATTTTTGTCAAATTCTATCCCTTTTTCATCTACTTTATAACTTTCTTTTACTTTTAATAAAGCTAGTTGGAAGCTTAAAAGTTCTTCAAAAACCAATCTGTATCTTGCATTTATAAAATCTTGTTTATTTTCTGGAAAATGAACTTTTTTCATGCTGTTATTAATATCCATTAGTTTGTATTTCTCTAAAATGTAATCTGGCAATGTTTCTTCTATATTTCCATAAGATTCATTTATTCCATTTTCTATAATTTTTCTAATAGTATTTTGTGTAATTCCATATGTTAATGGGTAAATTGGAATAATTTTTCCCGTATTT